>JBDTCA010000183.1:0-10331 GCA_039923815.1 Caldimonas sp.
GGCAATGAAGAGCCGCTCCTGCGGCGAGTGGCAGAGCACGCGCTCGTCGTAGACGGCGCGGCCGCCCACGAGCTTGCGCACGCCGAGCTCCTCGAGCAGCCGGACGACTTCGACGGCGCCTTCGCCCGGCACCGGCAGGTAGTGGGCGCCGAGCGGGCAGCGCATGCCAGCCATCGTGTGGCCGCGGCTGTTGCCGCCGGCGCCGTCCTCGAGCTCGAGGACATGGCTGTCGTCGATGCCGGCTTCGCGCAGCGCCCTTGCCGCGGCCAGGCCGGCGACGCCGCCGCCGACGACGATGGCGCCGACGCGTCGGCTCACGTCGATGCGCGTCCCCGCGCTTGCCGCCCCGCCCGGTGCAGCGGCGCCCGATCCGGCGCGCACGAGGTGGCCGCGCTCGTGCGACGCGCCGACCCAGCCGCCCTCGAACCGCGGTGCCTCGCTGCGCGTGCAGCCGAGCGGCGCCAGGGCGGCGGCGAAAGAGGCACCGAGAACGCTGCGGCGCGACGGCCCGGCGCCACCGGTCATCGCTGCACCTTGCCCCACTCTTCCTCGAAGGTCTGCACCAGCACCTGGTTCGAGAGCCGGTTCACGTCGGCCGGAACGCGTGCCATGTCGGGCGGAAAGTCGAACAGCGCCGGCAGCCCGGCCGGCGTCAGGAAGCGCAGGCCGGCCGGCAGCGCCGTCGGCAACCTGAACGGCCGCCGGCTGGCGACGATGAAGCCCCATTCGCCGAAGCTCGGCACGTGGGCGTGGTACGGCGTCGTCGTGAAGCCGGCGGCCTCCAGCGTGGTGGCCACGGTCCAGAAGCTCTTTCTGGCGATCAGCGGCGAGGTCGTCTGGATCACGGCATAGCCGCTCGCCGAGAGGTGCCGGTCGAGCATCTCGTAGAAGGTGCGCGTGTAGAGCTTGCCGACCGAGAAGTTGGTGGGGTCCGGGAAGTCGACGACGATGGCGTCGAACATCGCGTCGTTGCCGTCGAGCCAGGTGAAGGCGTCGGCGTTGACGATCTCGACCTTGGGCGAATGCAGCGAGTCGGCGTTGAGGCGGCGCAGCAGCGGCTGCTGCGAGAACAGCGCGGTCATGTGCGGATCGAGCTCGACCAGCGTCACGTGCTCGACGCTCGTGTACTTCAGGATCTCGCGCACCGCCATGCCGTCGCCGCCACCGAGCACGAGCACGCGCCGCGGCGCGCCCTGTGCCGACAGCGCCGGGTGCACGAGCGCCTCGTGGTAGCGGTACTCGTCGCGCGAATGGAATTGCAGGTTGCCGTTCAGGAAGAGGCGCACGCCGGCCTGGCTGGCGGTGATGACGATGCGCTGGTAGGCGCTCGTTTCGCTGTAGAGCACGTGGTCGGCGTAGAAGCGGTCTTCGGCCCAGGTCGTGATGCGGTCGGCGCCGGCCAGCGCGCCGAGCAGCGCGGCGATCGTCAGCGCGCAGGCCATGGCGTGGGCGAAGCGGGCCCGGATCTCGGCGCGAAAGAGCCACAGCGCCCACACCGCGACCACGGCGTTGAAGAGCCCGAACAACACGCCGGTGCGGATCAGGCCGAGCTGTGGCACGAGCAGGAGAGGGAACGCGATCGAGACCGCGAGCGCGCCGAGGTAGTCGAAGGTGAGCACCTGCGAAACCAGCGACTTGAGCGTGCCGCGGCTGCTGCCGGCCGGGTTGCCGACGGGGTCACTGGTGGCACCGCGGAACTGGCGCTGCAGGATGCGCATCACGAGCGGGATCTCGAGGCCGACGAGGATGCCGACCACCAGCACCATCGCGTACAGCGCGAACCGGAACGATGGCGCCGCCAGCGACTGCAGCGCGAACAATGCCGCCGGCATCAGCCCGCCGACGAGGCCGACGAGCAGCTCGATGCGCAGGAACTGGGCGATGAGCTGGCGCTCGAGAAACCGCGACAGATATGAGCCGACGCCCATCGCGAACAGATAGGTGCCGATGACCGTCGAGAACTGCAGCACCGAATCGCCCAGCAGATAGCTGGCGAGGGTGCCGGCGGCGAGCTCGTAGACCAGCCCGCACGCGGCGACGACGAACACCGACGCCAGCAGCGCCACTTCGGCCGGCCGGATCGGCACGGGAGCGGGAACGGGCGCGCTGACGTCGCCCTCGGGACTCATGCGCGTGTCAGGTCATCCGCGCATCGTGGCCGTGACGCGCCGGTCCGCTAGCCATGCACCGCCGCCGCCACGATCATGCCGATGGCGATGCACATCGAGCCGACGACGATCGCCAGCGCCATGTTCTTCTTCTCGACGATCTCGTCCCAGAGCCGGTAGGGGGTGATCTTGTCGACGATGACGAAGCAGATCCAGAAGATGAAGACGCCGATGAGGGCGTAGAGGATCGATCCGAAGACGACGCCGGGTTTTAGCCACTCGAGTCCTGACATGTGAGCTCCTGCTGAAAAGTGATGGGGCTACTTGTGGCCGCCGCCGGTCGAGAAGCCGCCGAAGGCGCCGCCACCGCTGCGGTAGCCGCTGCCACTGCGCTGGCTGGCCAGGCAATTCTGGTACTCGGTCGACGCCTGGCCGAAGGTCGCGAGCGTCTGGCTGCAGTCGACCCTGCCACCGTCGTCGTCGCAGCGAAAGAGCAGCAGCACGAAGAACCCGACGAAGCCCCAGAAGAAGATCTTGGCCAGCAGCGACGATTTGTTGAAGGCCGTGGGCAGGGCGTCTCGCTGCAGTGCGGCCCGCTTGTCGGCGCCGAGCCGGAAGGCGTTGACCACCACGTCGGCGTCGAGCGTCTGGCCGGCCGACCAGACCACTTCCTCGGTGCCTTCGCCGGCGGTGCGCTCGCGGTTCAGGCGCCGGGTCGACGCTGCGCCGGTGCCCTGGTAGTCGGTGTTGTCGGTGCGCTCGCCTTTCGTCAGCTGCCAGTAGAACTCGCCGAGCACGTAGGTGATCTTGCCGCCGTAGTCGTAGAGCTTGCGAAACATCGCGCCCTCGTACTTGACGCTTTCGCCGGCGCGCTCGGGCACGCCGGTGATCGGCGTCGACCAGCTCCAGCCTTCCTCGGCATCGACGAGGAAGGCGAAGCCGACGCTGCGGTTGTAGAGAAGGTACTCGCGCCAGAAGGTCTGCTCGTCGCCGTCTTGCTCGAGCTCGCAGCGCTCGACATAGCCGACGACCTGCCAGGGCAGCGCCTCCTTGCCGCCGAGGGCCAGCGTGCCGACGGTGCCGAGCGGGATGAGCGGCTCGGCACCGGTGGCCTGCGCGTAGTGGGCGAGGTCGCCGCCGACCCCCTTGGACACATCGACGACCGACTTGCACTGGTGGCAGACGATCGACTGCGTTGTCGCGAGCTTGACTTCGAGCGCGGCGCCGCAGTTCGGACACTGCAGCGCCCGGCCGGCGAGGCCCTTCTCGCTGGCCTCGCGCAGGCCGGTGAGCGCGAGCTCGGTGAGCGCCACCGAGCGGCCGATCGACCAGGCCGGCCGGGCCGGGTCGGTGTAGTCGATGGTGCCGACCTCGCCGCGGCTCGAACGCACATCGGCGACGACGAAACCAAGGCCGAGATCGGGCTTTTTCGGCAGCTCGCCCTCGGCCGCCGCCAGCGTCGCCGAGACCACCGAAGCCACCGTCCAGCTCTCGGCGTTGACCGTGAGGGGCGCGCCCGGACGGAGCTGATCGGCCGGCGGCAGTGCGGTCGTGAGCGGTGCGTCGAAGGCGACGACGTAGCGACCGTTGTCTTCCGACAGCCAGCCGGATTTCTGCGCCTCGGCGGGGCTCGATGTCGATGTCGATGTCGAGAAGAGCGCGTGCCACTCGTTCCAGGTGCTGTCGGAGGTGCGGTACTGGAGCCTGCCGACGAGCGTGAAGGCGGCGCCCTGGTACCGACCCGCCGCGCCCAACTGCAACGGCGAGTGATCGTCGAACAGCTCGGCGCTCTCGCCGATCTTGCGAAGCTGGTCGCCGGCGCGAACGACGACCGAGCGGCAGAAGCCGCAGATGGCGAACGGCGATGCCGCCGACGCGAACTCGACCGGCGCGCCGCAGTTCGGGCACGCGGCGCGATAGGCGCGTTGCGGAGAAGGGGTGGTGGCCAAGCGGGCGCGGTCGTGCGAAGGCGGGGCCGCTCGGGGCCCCGCTCCGATCACAACTTCAGCTCAGCTTCTTCAGCAGCTCGACCTTCTTGGCATCGAACTCTTCGGCCGTCAGGATGCCCTTGGTCTTCATGTCGGCCAGTCGCTCGAGCGTGCCCATGACGTCTTCCGGCTTGACGCCACCCGACGCAGGCGCCGCGCTCGCCGCGCCGGCCGCCGCTGCGGGTGCACCCGGCGCCATCGCGCTGAGGCCCTGGCCGAGCTGGTTGGCCATCACCTGGCCGAGCGCCACGCCGGCGCCGAGGCCGACGGCACTGCCGACGATGCCGCCGCCACCTTCACCGCCCCCGGCGCCCGCCGCGAACGCCGGGATCGACTGCGCCGTCTGGTACTGCATGAACTTGCCCATGTCGCCGACCATGCCCATGCCGATCTTCTGGTCGAGGATCTTCTGGAGTTCCTCCGGCAGGGACACGTTCTGCATCGTCACCATCTCGAGCTTGAGGCCGAGCTTGTCGAAGTCGGGCGCGGTGGCTTCGCGCAAGGCCTTGGCGAACTCGACCTGGTTGGCGGCGAGGTCGAGAAACGGCGTGCCGCTGGCGCCGACCGCATCGGAGATGTTCTGCAGCATCAGACCGCGCAGCTGGCCGTCGAGCTCCATGACGGTATAGCGCTCGCGGGTGCCCGAGATCTCGTTGTAGAACACGCGCGGATCGGCGACGCGGTAGGCGAAGTTGCCGAACGCACGCACACGCACGGCGCCGAAGTCCTTGTCGCGGATCGTGACCGGCTGGCTGGTGCCCCATCGCTGGTCGATCTGCTGGCGCGTGCTGAAGAAGTACACGTCGCTCTTGAACGGGCTGCGAAAGAGCTTGTCCCAGTTCTGCAGGTAGGTGAGGATGGGCAGCGTCGCCGTCGTCAGGGTGTAGCGGCCGGGGCCGAAGACGTCGGCGACCTTGCCTTCGTTGACGAACATCGCGACCTGGGACTCGCGCACCGTGAGCGAGCCGCCGTTCTGGATCTCGCGGTCTTCCATCGGGTAGCGCCAGGCGAGCGTGCCATCGCTCTCCTCCGTCCACTCGATGATGTCGATGAACTGTTTCTTGATGAAATCCATCAGTGCCATGGCCGCGGTCTCCACACGTGCCCCGGACATCCGGGTGCGGCGAATAATAAGGCGCAGGGTCTGAAAACAATCCCCTTGGAGGGTGGGCGCGCATGAACGAATCGACACGCGGCAATGAGGCAACGCCGCTGCGACTGGCCGTGATCGGTGCCGGCCCGGTCGGGCTGGCACTGGCGCTGCACGCGGCCGCAGCGCTGCCCGACGCCGAGATCTCGCTCTTCGACGCGCGAGCGATCGACAAGGACGTGTCCGGAGATCCGCGCACGCTGGCGCTCTCGCTCGGCAGCGTGCAGCTGCTGCAGCGCCTCGGCGCCTGGCGTGCGGCCAATGCCGAACCGATTCTCGAAGTCCACGTGTCGCAGCAGTCGCCATCGCTGCTGGCAGCACTGTCGCGCCGGCTCGGCGAGCCCGAGCTCACGATCCGCGCCTTCGACGAAGCCGTGCCGATGCTGGGCGCCGTGCTCAGCTATGGCGGCATCGTCGCGCCGCTTCAGGAGACCTGGCTCGCGGCTGCGGCTCGGGAACCGAAGCGGTTGACGAGCCGATTCGGCACACCGGTGACGGCCCTCAAGAACATCGACGAGGGCTTGGGAAGCAGCGACAGGGCAGGCGTCGAGATCGACGCCGGCATCGCCGAGCGCTTCGATCTCGCCATCGTCGCCGAGGGCGGTGTCTTCGCGAGCACGCCGCGGGCGGCGCTCGTGACCGAGGCGCGACCGGCCCTGCGCCACGACTACCGGCAGACGGCCTGGGTCGGCCGTGCCACCTTCGTGTCGGAGTCGCGCCGCGGCGTCGCGTACGAGCGCTTCACGCGCCAGGGTCCCGCCGCGCTGCTGCCCTTGCCCGGTGGCGGCGCCGGCCTGGTCTGGTGCGTCGCCACCGACGACGACCCGGTGGTTGCCCTGAGCGATGCCCAGCGCGTCACCGTGCTGAACACGGTGTTCCACGCATCCGCGCCGAAGATCGCATCGCTCTCGCCGCTGAAGAGCTTCCCGCTCGGGCTGAGTGCAGAGCGCAGCCTTGCCGACGGCCGTACGGTACGCATCGGCAACGCCGCGCAGACCCTGCATCCCGTCGCCGGCCAGGGGCTGAACCTCGGCATGCGCGACGCCTTCGAGCTTGTTCGCAAGCTGGCCGCGAACCCGGGCCGCACCGACATCGACGCCGTGCTGCGCCGCCTGGAATGGCAGCGTGCGCCCGACCGCTGGGCGATGATCGCCGCCACCGACTTCCTGGCCCGCAGCTTCACTTGGGTGCTGCCCGGCGCAGGCACGGCGCGCGGCCTCGGCATCGCTGCCCTGCAGGCGCTCGGGCCGGTGAAATCGGCCATCGCGCGGCAGATGATGTTCGGGTCGCGCTGAGCATGGTGCCACCCGACCCGGTCACCGACCTCGCCGCCCACGCGCTCGCGGCAGCCATTCACGCTCGCACGCTCTCGTGCCGCGAGGTGATGCAGGCCTTCCTGGCCCGCATCGACGCCGTCAACCCCCTGCACAACGCCATCGTCAGCCGTCGCGACAGCGATGTGCTGCTCGGCGAGGCGGCGGCTTGCGACGCCGAGCTCGCGCGCCACAGCGAGCGGGCCACGGTGCGGCCTTTCCTCTTCGGCCTGCCTCAGGCGATCAAGGACATCGCCGTCACCGCCGGCCTCACCACCACCTTCGGCTCGCCGCTGCTGCGCCACAACGTGCCGGCCCACGACGGGCTGATGGCGGCGCGCATGAAGGCCGCCGGCTGCATCGTCGTCGGCAAGACCAACACGCCGGAGTTCGGCCTCGGCTCGCACACCTTCAACGAAGTCTTCGGTGCGACCCGCAACGCCTACGACCCGACGCGATCCGCCGGCGGCAGCAGCGGCGGCGCGGCAGTGGCGCTGGCAACGCGCATGCTGCCGGTGGCCGACGGCAGCGACTCGATGGGCAGCCTGCGCAACCCGGCCGCCTGGGCCAACGTGTTCGGCTTCCGGCCGAGCCAGGGCCGGGTGCCGCTTTTGCCGGCACAGGACGTCTGGGTCAGCCACTTCGGCACCGAAGGCCCGATGGCGCGCAATGTGCGCGACCTCGCCCTGCTGCTCGACGTGCAGGCCGGCTACGACCCGCGCTCGCCGCTCTCGCTCGCCAGCGAGCCCTCCTTCGCCGAGCGGCTCCGGGCGGTACCGGCCGCAGGCGGAGGCGCGCCGATCCGCATCGGTTGGCTGGGCGACCTCGGCGGCTCCCTTGCGATGGAGGGCGGCATCCTCGCCACCTGCAGCGGCGCCCTCGGGCGGCTGGAAGCCAGCGGCTGCCGGGTCGAGCCGATCGCCCTCGGCTTTGCGCCCGAGCGCCTGTGGGACGCCTGGCTCACCTGGCGCTCATGGCTCGTCCATGCGCGCATCGCGCCTTTCCTCGTCGAGCCCGGTCACCGCGCCCTCATCAAGCCCGAGGCACTTTGGGAGCACGACCAGGGCACGCAACTCTCGGCCTCGGACATGATGGCCGCGAGCAACGAGCGCAGCGCCTTCTTCCAGCAGGTGCTTGCGCTTTTCGAGCAGGTCGACTTCCTCGCCCTGCCGACGACTCAGGTCTGGCCGTTCCCGGTCGAGTGGCGCTGGCCGAAGGAGATCGCCGGCCGCACGATGGACACCTACCACCGCTGGATGGAAGTGGTGATCCTCGCCACCTTCGCCGGCCTGCCCTGCATCAGCGTGCCGGCCGGCTTCGACGCACGCGGCCTGCCGGCGGGCCTGCAGTTGATCGGCCGCCCGCGCGACGATCTCGGCGTGCTGCAGTTGGCGCGGCGCTACGAAGAAGCCGCAACCGAGGTGCTGGCGCGTCGGCCATCGGCATGAACAAGGGCGCGCAGCGCGCCTAGGGCGTCTTGCCGAGCTCGCGCCAGCGCTTCTCCGCCACGTCGACCGAGTACTTCTTCGCCGCCGCCTTGACGCGCTTCCACCGGCGGACAGCCCGGACGGCCCGGGCCTGTCTCCGCTGGCCACCAGGACTGCCGCGCGCAGCGACATGCTCCCGGATACTGCGGCCCCATGTCGTCCCTGGTCATCGTCAAGCTGCTCGTCATCTTCCTGGTGGTCGGGGCGGGCTGGCTGGCCGGGCGACTGCGCCTGCTGGGCGACGGCGACCCCGCGCGCACGCTCTCGTACGCGGCCTTCTACATCTTCGTGCCCGCTCTGCTCTTTCGCACCACGGCGCGGATCGATTTTCACCAGCTCGACGCCACCGTCCTGCTCGCCTTCTTCTTGCCGACGCTGGCTCTGCTCGCCGTCGTCTACACGACGCAGCGGCTGCGTGGCCACATGGCCATCGGCCGGGCGGCATGGCCCAGCGTTCGCGGCATCTCGGCCGTGTTCGGCAACAGCGTGCAGATCGGCATCCCGTTCGCGGCTGCGCTCTACGGCGACACCGGGCTGGCAATCCACGTCACCATCGTCAGCCTGCATGCGCTGATCCTGCTCACGTTGCTGACCGCTCTCGTCGAGATCGACCTCGCCCGCGAACGCCACCGCACCGATCCCGGCCACGCCCGCCTCTGGCACCTGCTCGGCACGACGGCCAGGAACACCGTGATCCATCCGGTGGTGCTGCCGGTGCTGGCCGGCCTGGCGTTCAACATCGCCGGCATCGTGCTGCCCGGCCTGGCCGACGACTTCCTCGCCACCCTCGGTCTGGCCGTCGTGCCTCTGTGCCTGGTGTTGATCGGCGTCTCGCTGGCGCAATACGGCGTGCGTGGCGCGGTGCGAGGCGCCGCTGCGCTGTCGGTCGTCAAGCTGCTGGTGCATCCACTGCTGGTGTTCATCGCCGCCCGCTTCGGCTTCGGGCTCGGCGGCGTGCCACTGGCCGTCGTGGTGATGATGGCGGCGCTGCCGGTGGGCAGCAACGCGCTCGTCTTCGCGCAGCGCTACGACACGCTGAAGGCCGAGACCAGCGCCGCGATCGTGTTCTCGACGCTCGGCTTCGTCGTCACGGCGCCGCTCTGGCTGGCCGTGCTGGCCGCCCTCGGATAGCTGCCGCCAGGCGCCGCGCCGGCCTGCGCAACTATCATCCCGCTTCGCTGCGGCGCGCCGTTTTCGCCCGGCGCTGCCGCCAGGCTCAACGACCGGAATCGCCATGACTCTCGACACCCGTTTCCTGCGCATCGCCGCCGCCTGCGCCGCCCTCGCCGCCTGTGGCAGCGCCTTCTCCGCCAAGACGCTGGTTTATTGCTCGGAAGGCAGCCCCGAGGGCTTCAATCCGCAGTTCTTCACCACCGGCACCACGGCCGATGCGTCATCGGTGCCGATGTACAACCGGCTCGTCGAATTCGACACCGGCACCACGAACCTGATTCCCGGCCTCGCCGAGAGCTGGACGGCCGCGCAGGACGGCCTCAGCTACACCTTCAAGCTGAGGAAGGGCGTCAAGTTCCACAGCAACGCCAAGTTCACGCCGACGCGCGACTTCAATGCCGACGACGTGCTGTTCTCGTACAACCGCATGGCCGACCCGAACCATCCGTTCGCCAAGGTGACGCCGGGCCAGACCTATGCGTACTTCGAGGACATGGACCTGAAGAACATCGTCGACCACGTCGAGAAGGTCGACGCGATGACGGTGAAGTTCGTGCTGAAGAAACCCGAGGCGCCGTTCATGGCCGACCTGGCGATGGACTTCGCCTCCATCCTCTCGGCCGAATACGCCGACAAGATGATGGCCGCGAAGACGCCCGAAGTCATCGACAAGGAACCGATCGGCACCGGGCCGTTCCATTTCGTGAGCTACCAGAAAGACGCCGTCATCCGCTACAAGGCGTTCGATCCCTACTGGGGCGGCCGGCCGAAGATCGACAACCTCGTCTACGCCATCACCACCGACGCGTCGGTGCGCTACGCCAAGCTCAAGACCGGCGAGTGCCACGTGATGGCGTTCCCGAAGCCGGCCGACGTGGCGGCGATGAAGAGCGACCCGAACATCACGCTGGTCTCGCAGCAGGGCCTGAACGTCGGCTACATCGCCTTCAACGTCGAGAAGAAGCCGTTCGACTCCAAGCTCGTTCGCCAGGCGCTGAACATGGCCACCAACAAGAAGGCCATCCTCGACAACGTGTTCCAGGGCGCCGGCCAGATCGCCAAGAACCCGATCCCGCCGACCCTCTGGTCGTACGACGACAAGATCGTCGACT
>JBDTCA010000184.1:0-3826 GCA_039923815.1 Caldimonas sp.
GCAGCCGACCCGATCGCGGAGCCCACTGGATGCCTTCGCGAGTTGGAGCGAGGTCCAGGCGGGACCCGAGATGTGCGATTCATTCGATACGGAGTTCGCTGCCGAACAGACGAGTCGGCAATTCGAGCGCACAAGGAAGATGTGCCCGGAACGACGATCCGACTTCCAAGACGTTGAAGGAATGAATCAATGAACATGCCGCTGGAAGATCAGCCCGACCGGTCACATGCCGAAGCGGCAGCCCATCACCACGCCCCCGAGGGACTCGACGAGCTCAAGGACCCGGTCTGCGGAATGGCCGTGACGGCGGCATCCTCGCACCATCTGGCGCACGCAGGCAGGCCGTACTACTTCTGCAGTGCCCACTGTCAATCGAAATTCGCGGCCGATCCGTCCGCCTACACCGCGAAGGCGGTCGCACCCGATGCGTCGCCTGCCCCGGCCGCCTCGGCAACGGCGTCGAAGGATGCGCCGGCCGGTGCCATCTACACCTGCCCGATGCATCCCGAAATTCGCGAGGACCATCCGGGCAACTGCCCGAAGTGCGGCATGACGCTGGAGCCCGTCATGCCCACACTCGACGACGAGGAAGACCCGGAGCTCGTCTCCTTCACCCGCCGCTTCTGGTGGACGCTGCCGCTGACCGTGATCGTCACGACACTGGCCATGTTCGGCCACCAGCTGGGCTGGTTCGACATGGCCAGGCAGAGCTGGATCGAGATGGTGCTGTCGCTGCCGGTCGTGCTCTGGGCGGGCTGGACGTTCTTCGCCCGTGGCGTGCGGTCGGTGGTGGATCGCCACCCCAACATGTGGACGCTGATCAGCCTAGGCACCGGCGCCGCGTTCGCCTACAGCGTCGTGGCGACACTGGCGCCCGGCGTCTTCCCGGCGTCGTTCATCTCGATGGGGCGCGTGGCCGTCTACTTCGAGGCCGCAGTCGTCATCATCTCGCTGACCCTGTTCGGCCAGCTGCTCGAAATGAGGGCGCGCTCCAAGACCTCAGCGGCGATCAAGTCGCTGCTCGGCCTGGCGCCGAAGACGGCCCGTCGCGTCAAGCCGGACGGCAGCGAGGAGGACATCCCGCTCACGAACGTCCATGAAGGCGACAGCCTGCGCGTGCGGCCCGGTGAGAAGGTGCCGGTCGACGGCGTCGTCCTCGAAGGCAGCAGCGCGCTCGACGAGTCGATGCTGACCGGCGAACCCCTGCCCGTGACCAAGCGGGTCGGCGACAAGCTGATCGGCGCCACGCTCAACACCAGCGGTGCGCTGTTGATGCGCTCCGAACATGTCGGCTCGGCGACGGTGCTGTCGCAGATCGTCCAGATGGTGGCGCAGGCGCAGCGCTCGCGGGCACCGATGCAACGCATGGCCGACACGGTCGCCGCGTACTTCGTCTATGGCGTCATCGGCATCGCGCTGCTGACGTTTTTCGCCTGGGGCTTTTTCGGCCCGCAGCCGAGCTGGGTCTATGGCCTGATCAACGCGGTGACGGTGCTGATCATTGCCTGCCCGTGCGCCCTCGGGCTGGCCACGCCGATGTCGATCATGGTGGCCACCGGGCGCGGTGCCACGCAGGGCGTGCTGTTTCGCGATGCCGCCGCCATCGAGAACCTCTGCAAGGTCGATACGCTGATCGTCGACAAGACCGGCACGCTGACCGAAGGCAAGCCAACGTTCGAGCGGGCGGCGGGCACGAACGGCTTCAGCGACGACGAGGTATTGCGGCTGGCCGCCAGCCTGGACCAGGGCAGCGAACATCCCCTGGCAGCGGCGATCGTCAACGCGGCACGGGAGCGCAAGCTGACCCTCGAGAAAGCCGAGCAGTTCGATTCCGCCTCGGGGATCGGCGTCAAGGGTTTGGTAGGCGGCAGTGCGCTCGCCATCGGCAACGCGACGCTGATGGAACAACTCGGCATCGATGTGGCGTCGCTGGCGACGCAGGCCGAAACATTCCGTGGCCAGGGTGCCAGCGTCATGCACCTGGCCGTGGACGGCAAGCTGGCGGGGCTGCTCGCGGTGTCCGATCCGGTCAAGGCCACGACGGCAGACGCGATCGCGTCGCTGCGCAAGTCCGGGCTGCGCATCATCATGGCCACCGGCGACGGCCTCACCACCGCGCAGGCCGTGGCCAGGCGCCTGGGCATCGACGAAGTGCATGGCGAGGTCAAGCCGGCCGACAAGCTGCAGCTCGTCGAACGCCTGCAGAACGAAGGTCGGATCGTGGCAATGGCCGGTGACGGCATCAACGACGCCCCGGCCCTGGCCAAGGCCAACGTCGGCATCGCCATGGGCACGGGCACCGACGTGGCGATGAACAGCGCGCAACTGACGCTGGTCAAGGGCGATCTGCGTGGCATCGCCACGGCACGTGCGCTCTCCGTGGCGACCGTGGCCAACATGAAGCAGAACCTCGGCTTCGCCTTCATCTACAACCTGCTGGGCGTGCCGCTCGCAGCCGGCGTGCTCTACCCGTTCACGGGCTGGCTCCTCTCACCGATGATCGGCGCTCTGGCGATGAGCTTCAGCTCGGTCTCGGTGATCAGCAACGCACTGAGACTGAGGTTCACCGCGATCAAGCAGGACTGAGTTGACCGACCTGCTCGGCGAAGTCGATCAACAGCTTTCCTGCCAGCGAGGGTGCCGCCACCGGCCCATCGGCATCAGCCACCTGACGCCCGTTGACCCACACCCCGTGCACGCCCTTCGCATCAGTGGTCAACCGCGCCCCGCCCGCGGGCAGATCGTGCACCCGACGCTTCGGCCCGCGCCCGACGGTCTTCGGATCGAACAGAAGCAAGTCCGCCGCGTGGCCTTCGCGAATCAAGCCGCGTGCTTCCAGCCCGAGCACTGCCGCCGGATGCGATGTCAGCCTTCGCACCGCCTCTGCCATCGGCATCGCCCCGCGGTCCCGCGCCCAGTGCCCGAGCAGGTGCAGCCCGAACCCCGCGTCGTTGAAGAACGTCAGGTGCGCGCCGGCGTCGCTGAGGCTGACGATGCTGTTCGGGTGGTTCAGCATGCGGCCCACCGCGTCCTCGTCGCTGTTCAACAGCTGCGCGGTGAACACCGTCTCCAGGTCTTCGGCGATGGCCAGGTCGAGCATCGTGTCGAGCGGATCGCGGCCCGCCTCACGCGCGATCTCGGCGATGGTGCGCTGCTCGTGGCGCGCATGCTCGGGCCGCGCGGTCTCGACGACGTGGACCTTGTCCCACTCGTTGTTGAACAGGCGAAAGGTCGTCGGCGTTTTCAGCTCGGCCCGTACGCCATCGCGGAACGCACGCTCGGCGAGCTTGGCCTTCAAGGCCTCGCCGCTCAGGCCGAGCGCCGGCTTCCAGCTGGCGAGGCCTTCCACGGGGTAGGGCGACGCGAGCGTGAAGTCCATCGTCAGCGGGCAGCACGAGACCTGGCCGAGCAGGCGGTGGCCACGCGCGTTGGCTGCGGCGATGGCATCGAGGTCGTCGAAGGCCGCGCGCGGGTTGGTGGCGTTGTGCAGCAGCGCCGCCACCATCACCGGGCGGCCGGTGCGGGCGGCCAGCGATTCGAGGAACGCCATCTTCGTGTGGCCGCCCTTGGTGAGCATGAACACGCCGCGGCCGCCTTCGGCCATGGCGCTCACCAGCGCGGCCATCTCTTCGTCGCTGGCCAGGCGCGAGGGCATCGGCAGGCCGCCTTCGCCGTTGTGCGCCGGGCTGGTGCTGCTCGAAAAGCCGACGGCGCCATGGCGCATCGCGTCGCGCACGATTGCCTGCATCTGCACGATCTCGCTGGCGGTGGCGGCGCGCTTCGAGGCGTCGGCGCCCATCACGAAGGTGCGCACCGACGAGTGGCC
>JBDTCA010000185.1:0-5040 GCA_039923815.1 Caldimonas sp.
GCGGTGAAGAACTGGGTCTTGGCGCGGTTGGCGACCTCGGCCTCGTGCCGTGCCGCGTCGGCGATCGCCTTTTCGGCGCGCAGCTGCAGGGCCAGCGCCTCGGTGCGCAGCTTGAGTGCGGTGACCTTGTCGAACGACTCGCGATAGGTGCGGCCGAGCAGGATCGTCATGCCGATCACCACCGTCATCACCGCCGCCAGCTGCCAGCTCAACGGCGAACGTTCGATCGCGACCCGAGCGATCGCCGGCCCGAAGATGAGCAGCACGAAGGCGACGAAGACGCGGAACTGGGGCGACAGTACCGGCACGCAGGCCACGCAGTACGCATACGTGACAAGCACCAGCACGAGCTGGTGCAGGCCCGAGCCGTACGGAAAGAACAGCCAGGCCGCCGCGCCCCAGAGCAGGCCAGATGCGAGCACGCCCACCTGCCAGACGCGCAGCCGGCGCTCCAGCGCCGCGGCCTCGGCCGGCTCGTCGCGCTCGAAGCGCCACGCCAGCGCCGCGCGCACGCACCACACGGCGGCAAACAACACGCCCCACGCCAGGCGCAGCGCAGACGGCGCGACGTCGGCGAAGACGACTTCGACGATGACGGCACCGATGGCGTGGCTGGCCAGCGACGTGCGGTTGAAGGCGAAGGTACCGCGCGCGTGGTCGCGCAGCAGCAGGAAGCGGTCGATCGGCGCCTCGGTGACATCGACGGCGCCGATCTCGTCGGCAGTGACGCCGGCCACGCCGGCCGCCGGCACCGCCGTCACCGCGCTCAATGCATCGGCCGCGACGACAGCCACGGAGCGACCGCGCCCTGGCTCGACATCTGGCTGACGGCGAGCACGGCCTGCGTGCGCGAGTTGACGCCGAGCGTGCGCAGCACGGCCGCGACGTGGTCCTTCACCGTCTCGACCGAGAGGTTGAGCTCGCGTGCGATCAACTTGTTCGACTGGCCGCGCAGCAGCAGACCCAGCACGTCGGTCTGGCGCGGCGTCAGCTTGAACGCCGACAGGTCCGCCGGCCGGGAGGCATCGCCGGCCGCTGCGGGAGCGACGGGAGCGACGCCCGGGGCATTCACAACGTCGTGGGCGCCGTTGCCGGCGTCGATCTCACCGTAGCTCTGCATGGCCATCGGTGGCACATAGATGCCACCCGACATCACGATCTTCAGCGCTTCGGCGAGCGCATCGTTGCTGGCCCGCTTGGGCACGAAACCCATGGCGCCGAGGTCGATGGCCCGGATCACGTCGGCGCTGCGGTCCGACGCCGAGACGACGACGACCGGGATCGCGGGCCAGCCGCTGCGCAGCTCGATCAGCAGCTCGAAGCCGTCCGCATCGCCGAGGTGGAGGTCGAGCAGCATGAGGTCGAAACCGGCATCGACACCGAGTGCATCGCGGGCTGCCCGCGCGCCTGCGACGCCCACCACCGAGACATCGCTGCCGAGCCGCTCGATGACGCTCTGCAATGCCGCCAGGATCAGCGGGTGGTCGTCGATGAGCAGGACTTTCATGGCGTGCTCAGGCGAAGCGACGAGCGACCGACTCGGCGACGCAGACCGGCTTGTCGCTGCCTTCGCGTTCCATCGTCACCTCGACCGTGAGCTGGGCGCCGCCTTCGAGCGGCTCGTACTTCGTGAGCTTGAAATGGCCGCGCAGACGGCTGCCACTCGGCACCGGCGCCGGAAAGCGCACCTTGTTGAGACCGTAGTTCACTCCCATCCGGGTGCCGAGCACCTGGAACGCCGAGGCGCTCATCTCGGGCAGCAGCGACAGGGTGAGAAAGCCGTGCGCGATGGTGGTGCCGAACGGGCCCGCCCTGGCCTTCTCGGGGTCGAGATGGATCCACTGGTGGTCGCCGGTGGCATCGGCGAACAGCTGGATGCGCTCCTGCGAGACGGTGATCCAGTCGCTGGTGCCGAGGTCGGTGCCGACGAGCGACTGCAACTCGGCGATGGTCTGGAAAGTCTTCATCGGTGGCCGTTCAGGAGGTCAGTTCACGAAGGTCACGATCGGCTCCCACTGATCGCGGTCGTTCTGGAAGCGCGTCGAGGCGACGTCCCAGAGCGTCAGGCCGTGGGCGGCGAGGTGAACGTAGTTCTGGGTGTCGCGCAGGAAGCCGAGCAGCGGCACGCGCACGCCGCCGAGGAAAGTGCGCAACTGGTCGGTGGCGATGGTGCCTTCGCGCGTGCGCATGCCGACGACGCCGAGCTGCACCTTGTCGCTGCGCCGGTGCATCAGCAGCTGGTCGATGAAATCGTGCGTGGCGTGGATGTCGAAGATGCTGGGCTGCAGCGGAATGATCACCTTGTCGGCCAGCTTCATGACCTCGTCGAGCCGCTTGCCGTGCAGCCCGGCCGGCGTGTCGAGCACGACGTGGGTGGTGCCCTTGGGCGGGCGAACGATCTCGCCGCTGGCCGCTTCCCAGGCGCTGATCTTCGGAAGCCCCGCGGGGCGCAGCGCGAGCCAGGTTCGCGACGATTGCTGGCGATCGACGTCACCGAGCATCACGGCTCGCCCGCGAGAAGCGAGATAGCCGGCGAGGTTGGTCGAGAGAGTCGTTTTCCCCACGCCACCCTTCGGGTTGGCGACGACGATCACCGGC
The DNA here is from genome assembly GCA_039923815.1 of Caldimonas sp. Lineage (GTDB taxonomy): Bacteria > Pseudomonadota > Gammaproteobacteria > Burkholderiales > Burkholderiaceae_C > Schlegelella_A. Next base: position 2,599 of record JBDTCA010000185.1, read on the forward strand.
ATGCGGGTCTCCGTTCTCGTTTTCCGGGTATGTTAGCGGCGGCCGTCCGCACCCACGCCGCTTTCCTCTTCGCACATACCCGAGCGCTTCATGGCCGCAACGCAGTCCGCCCCGCCCACCGCGCCCTCGCCCGTCGGCAGCGGCGCGGAGATCCTCATCCTCGTCGCCCACCCCGAACTCGAGCAATCGCGCGTGAACGCCCGCTTGCTGCATGACGCGCTCGCCCTCCGGGCCGCCGGCCCGGCCGGTCGCTACGAGGTGCGAGACCTGTACGCGCTCTACCCCGACTACCTGATCGACGTCGTCGCCGAGCAGCAGGCATTGGCCGCCGCACGCCTCGTCGTCTGGCAGCAGCCGATCCACTGGTACGGCATGCCGCCCCTGCTCAAGCTCTGGCTCGACGACGTGCTCACCTTCGGCTGGGCCTACGGGCCGGGCGGCAGCGCCGTGCGTGGCAAGGACCTGTGGCTGGTCGCGACCACCGGCGGCCCGGAAGACTCCTACCGGCCCGACAGCTACAACCGCTATTTCTTCGACGCCTTCATGCCGCCTTACGAACAGACCGCCGCGCTGTGCGGCATGCGTTTCCTGCCGCCGCTGCTGCTGCACGGCGCCCACAGGGCGAGCGAGGCGGAGATCGTGGCGCACGCCGCCACCTACACGGCACGGCTCGCCGACTACCCCGGCTGGCCCGAACTCGAGCAACTCGAACAGTGCGCCGAATGCGAGGTGCCGCTGACGGCGCGGCCGATGGAGAACCTGGCCGAAGAAGCCGCCTGATGGAGCACAACTCGTGGCTCACCGGCAGCCTCGTCTACCTGGCGGCCGCCGTGCTGGCCGTCCCGGTCGCCAGGTTCTTCGGCCTCGGCTCGATCATCGGCTACCTCGGCGCCGGCATCCTCATCGGCCCGTGGGGCCTGAAGCTCGTCACCGACCCGCAGGACATCCTGCACTTCGCCGAGTTCGGCGTCGTGCTGATGCTGTTCCTGGTCGGGCTCGAGCTCGAGCCGCAGCGGCTCTGGTCGTTGCGCAAGCCGATCTTCGGCTGGGGCAGCGCCCAGCTCTTGGGCTCGGCGGCGCTGATCGTTCTCGTGGCGATGGCGGTCGGCTGGGTCGGCAATGCCAGCGGCCTCGGCGGGCTCGGCGGCCTCGGCCTCGGGCTCGACTGGCGCCTGGCTACGGTGGCCGCCCTCGGCCTGGCGCTGTCGTCGACGGCGATCGGGCTCGGCGTGCTTGCCGAGCGCAACCTGATGGCGACGACCTCGGGCGAGAACATCCTCTCGGTCGCGCTGCTGCAGGACATCGCCGCCATTCCCATCCTGGCGCTGCTGCCGCTGCTCGCCGTCGCCGCCGATCACGGCGGCAGCGGGGGTGGCTGGATCGGCGCCGCCAGGGCGATCGGCACCATCGCCGTCGTCGTCCTCGGCGGCCGGCTGCTGTTGCGGCCGGCGCTGCGCTGGATCGCCAAGAGCGACACGCCCGAGATCTTCACGGCGGCGTCGCTGCTGCTCGTCGTCGCCACGGCGTCGCTGATGAACGCGGTCGGCCTGTCGATGGCGCTCGGCGCCTTCCTCGCCGGCGTGCTGCTGGCCGAGAGCGAATACCGGCGCGAACTCGAGACCGACATCGAGCCGTTCAAGGGCCTGCTGCTCGGCCTCTTCTTCATGGCCGTCGGCATGAGCATCGACTTCGCCGTGGTGCTGCAGCGGCCGCTGCTGATCGCCGCCGTCGTGATCGGCTTCCTGATCGTCAAGGCCGCCGTGCTCTGGGTCATGGCGCGCGCCATGCCGATCCCGCGTCCCGAGCGGCCGGTCTTCATCATCCTTCTGGCGCAGGGCGGCGAGTTCGGTTTCGTCGTCTTCCAGACCGCCGCACAGGCCGGCGTGATCAGCGCCCCGGCGTCGTCGTTCCTGGTCGCCGCGGTGGCGATCTCGATGCTGCTGACGCCGCTGCTGCTGGTGGCCGCCGACCGCTGGTGGATCCCGCTGCTGGCCGGGTCCGACCGGGAGGCGCTGTCGGAGATCAACGAGCAGCAGCACGCGCCGGTGATCATCGCCGGCTCGGGGCGCTACGGCCAGATCGTCGGTCGCATGCTGTTCGCCAACGGCATCACGCCGACCATCCTCGACCACGACGCCGAGGCCATCGACGGGCTGCGCCGCTTCGGCTGGCGCGCCTTCTATGGCGACGCGACCCGGCTCGACCTGATGCGCACCGCCGGCGCCGGCGAGGCCAGCCTGCTCATCCTCGCGATCGACGACATCGAGCAGAGCGTCGAGATCGCGAAGATGGTCAAGGAGCACTTCCCGGGGCTCACGATCGTGGCCCGAGCCCGCAATGTCCAGCACTACTACGAGCTGTTCGAGGAAGGCGTGAAGCACATCGAGCGCGAGACTTTCGATTCGGCACTGATGAGCGCACGCAGCGCCCTCGAGCACCTCG
>JBDTCA010000186.1:0-11185 GCA_039923815.1 Caldimonas sp.
TCCTCGGCCATGAGGGCGCCGGCGTGGTGCTCGAAGTCGGTGCCGGCGTCACGTCTCTTGCCGTGGGCGACCACGTCATTCCGCTCTACACGCCGGAGTGCCGGCAGTGCAAGTTCTGCCTGTCGCAGAAGACCAACCTCTGCCAGAAGATCCGTGCCACTCAGGGCAAGGGTCTGATGCCCGACGGCACCAGCCGCTTCTCGATCGACGGCAAGCCGCTGCTCCACTACATGGGCACGTCGACCTTCGCCAATCACATCGTCGTCCCCGAGATCGCGCTGGCCAAGATCCGGCAAGACGCGCCGTTCGACGTCGTCTGCTACATCGGCTGCGGCGTCACCACCGGCGTTGGCGCGGTGATCTTCACGGCCAAGGTCGAGGCCGGCGCCAACGTCGTCGTCTTCGGGCTCGGCGGCATCGGCCTCAACGTCATCCAGGGCGCGAAGATGGTGGGTGCCGACAAGATCATCGGCGTCGATCTCAACCCGGGCCGCGAGGCGATGGCGCGCAAGTTCGGCATGACGCACTTTGTCAACCCGAAAGACGTGGCGAACGTCGTCGACGAGATCGTCCAGCTCACCGACGGCGGCGCCGACTACAGCTTCGAGTGCATCGGCAACACGACGACGATGCGGCAGGCGCTCGAGTGCTGCCACAAGGGCTGGGGCCAGTCGATCATCATCGGCGTCGCTCCTGGCGGCGCCGAGATCGCGACCCGGCCGTTCCAGCTCGTCACCGGCCGGCAGTGGAAAGGCTCGGCCTTCGGTGGCGCCCGTGGCCGCACCGACGTGCCGAAGATCGTCGACTGGTACATGAACGGCAAGATCGCCATCGACGAGCTCATCACCCACAAGTTGAAGCTCGAGGACATCAACGAGGGATTCGCGCTGATGAAGCGCGGCGAATCGATCCGCTCCGTCGTCGTCTACTGAGCGCCATGGCCGGCGCCCTCAAGCAGGTCGCGCCGTTCGGCGCCTGGCCTTCACCGTTCGGCGCCGAGCTGATCGCCGCCGGCAGCGTCCGCCTCGGCCAGGTCAAGGTCTCGGGCCAGTCCATCTACTGGAGCGAGGGCCGCGCCGCCGACGGTGGCCGCAACGTCGTCGTCGAGCGCGATGCAGGCGGCCGCTGCACCGATCGGGTGCCGGCGCCGTTCGACGCCCGCACCCGTGTCCACGAGTACGGCGGCCTGGCATTCGCGGCCGGTGCCGACGGCGAGCTCTTCTTCAGCCACGACGCCGACCAGCGGCTCTACCGCGTCAGCCGTGGCGGTACGCCGGTGCCGGTGACGGCCGCCAGCGGCCGCCGCTTCGCCGACATCGAAATCGATGCGGGGCGCCATCGCCTGATCGCCATCCGCGAAGACCACGCCGGCGTCACCGACCCCACGAGCGAAGCCGTCAACACGCTCGTCGCCGTCGACCTCGCTTCGGGCGCCGAGACCGTGCTGGCGTCGGGGCACGACTTCTTCTCGAGCCCGCGCCTGTCGCCCGACGGCACCCGCCTCGCGTGGCTGACCTGGGACCATCCGCGCATGCCGTGGCAGGGCAGCGAGCTGTGGCTCGCCGAGCTCGATGCCAATGGCCTGCCGGTGCGGCCACGGCGGGTCGCGGGTGGCGAGCGCGAGTCGATCTTCCAGCCGGAGTGGTCGCCGACGGGTGAGCTCCATTTCGTTTCCGACCGCAGCGGCTGGTGGAACCTGTATCGGCAGCGCGCCGGCGCGGTCCAGGCGCTGCACCCCATGGCAGCCGAATTCGGCCAGCCCCAGTGGTTGTTCGGGATGTCGATGTACGGTTTCGAGCCCGGAGGCGACATCGTGTGCAGCTACCGGCGCGACGGCGGATCGGCATTGGCGCGCATCGACGGCGACGACACCCTCCACTCGCTCGACATCCCGTTCAACGTGATCGGCGATCTCCACGTCGGCGCCGGCTTCGTCGCCTTCGTCGGCGCATCGCCCACCGCCGCGCCGGCCGTGGTTCGCATCGCGCTCGACAGCGCCGGCGCCACGTTGGCGAGCGACGCGATCGAGGTCGTGCGTCGATCGAGCGAGATCACGGTCGCCCCTGAAGACGTCGCCGTCGCCGAGCCGATCACATTCCCCAGCGAGAACGGCGCCGTCGCCCACGCCTTCTTCTACGCGCCGACGAACGGAGGCTGGACGGGACCGGCCGCGAAGAAACCACCGCTGCTCGTCGTCAGCCATGGCGGCCCGACGAGCGCGACCACGGCCGAGCTGCGACTGGGCCTGCAGTACTGGACCAGCCGAGGCTTCGCTGTCGTGGATGTCGACTACGGCGGCAGCAGCGGCTATGGCCGCGCCTACCGCGAGCGCCTCGATGGCCAGTGGGGTGTCGTCGACGTCGACGATGTCGTTGCCGCGGCGCGCTTTCTCGTCAGCCGCGGCGACGTCGACGGCGATCGCGTCGCCATCCGCGGCAGCAGCGCCGGCGGCTTCACCACGCTTGCCGCCCTGACCTTCCGCAGCTTCTTCAAGGCCGGCGCGAGCCACTACGGCATCAGCGACCTCGAGTCGCTGGCCCGCGACACCCACAAGTTCGAGTCTCGTTACCTCGACTCGCTGATCGGCCCCTGGCCGGAGCGCGCCGACATCTATCGGGCCCGATCGCCGATCCACTTCACGACGCAGCTGTCGAGCGCGCTCATCCTGCTGCAGGGCAGCGACGACAAGGCGGTACCGCCTGATCAGGCCGAAACCCTGTACCGCGCCGTGCGCGACCGCGGCCTGCCGGTCGCGTACCTGTTGTTCGAGGGAGAGCAGCACGGCTTCCGAAAAGCCGCGACGATCCGCCGCGCCCTCGAAGCCGAGCTGTTCTTCTACGGCCGTGTCTTCGGCTTTGCGCCAGCGGGCAGGTTGGAACCGGTGACCATCGACAACCTGCCGTCGCCCGGCGCGGCAGGTGTCGTCGCCGCCGGGCCGCCGTAACGTCGCTTTCGCATCGTCACAGACTCGGGAGCGCGACCCGCCTATGCTTGCCGACACCTCAAGTGTGCGGACGAGCCTTCCATGAAGACCACCTGGAGAACCCTCTGGCAACAGCGCGACATCGTCGTTTACCGCGACGAGGTCGAGGTCGATCGCGTGGCGGCCGACGACATCGTCCGGGTCTGCCTCGTCTACCGCGGCCGCGGCGACTATCCCGGCGAGGTGACGCAGAGCGTCGTCGAGCTGAGCGGCGACGCCGGCTTCGTGCTCTTCGAGTCGAACACCGGCTTTGCCGGCCGTGTCAATTTCGAACGGCAGTCGTTCTGGGTCGAGCGCGCCTGCGTGCATTGGGTTTCGGCGGCGCACGCGCTGCTGCCCTGGCGGCTGCGTTTCGGCGCCTGGCGTGGCGACGGCTCCAGCCACGCCTTTCGGCGCCTCTCGCGCGACGAGCTGGCGGGCCACGTCGACCGCTGGCCGCTCGAAGGGCCCGAGACCTGGGAAGAGCGCAAGGCTCGGCGCATCGAGCGGAGCCGCCTGTTCGGCCATGCCGGCGCCTCGCCCGCCTGAGACCCGACCGGAAGCAGACGAAAAAAAGCCCGGCGAACCGGGCTTTTTCAATCCTGGTCGCTGAAGCGATCAGGCCTTCGGTGCCGAGGCACCCTTCATCGTGTCTTTCTTCATTTCTTTCTTCATGTGCTTGTCGGCCTTGGCGCCGGAAGCAGCCATGTCGCTGCCCATCGCCGACGATGCGGACGACTTGGCCATGGGAGCGGATGCACCCTTTTCCATGTGCGCGGCAGCGACGGCGCCGAAGCTGAAAGCGGAGGCGATGACGGCGGTGATCAGGGTCTTCATGAGTGTCTTTCGTGTTTTTGAATGCGTGAAGCGAAATGCTCCCGCGTCACAACGCCCTTCTGCGGCGCCACGTTGACACGGCCTGCGCTATTCGAAGCGGCGCTCTCGCATCCATTTCGTCGCCACCCACTTCTCGCCGGCGGTGACAGGCGCGCCACCATGCAGCGTGCGCGTGCGCGGGTCTGGCCGGTCGTAGCTGAAGAACACGGCGTGGCCCTGGATCGGCGCGACCTCGAGGCCGACATCGGGGAACACGGTGGCGCCGCCGGCCCCGGGGGTGTTCAGGTAGCAGACGATGGAGCCGACGCGCTGACCACCCCGCTCGAGGATGACCGGCGTGCCTGGCTCCGAGGGATCGAAGTAGTCGTAGTGCGGCTTGTATTCAGCGCCCGGTCCGTATCGCAGGATCTGCAGCCCTTCGCCGTTCTCGAGTGGCCAGCCGAGCAAGGCCGCGATGCGTGCCTCGAGCCGGGCGCAGACCGGAAACTCGGCCGGCTGGAAGAACATGCCCTCGCTCGTACGCGCCGCGTTGACGGCGCTCGCGCCGGTGTTCGTCTCCACCGTCTCGGAGCGGGCCAGGCGCTCGCGGGCCAGGGCGATCAACTCGGCGCATTCGTCGGGCGGGATCAGGTCGGCGAACACGACGACCCTCGGATCGCCGAGCGCCAGCACGACGCGGACATCGCGGTCGGCAGCGCGCAGCACCGGCTTGCCAGCCGAGATGCCGACGCCGGGAACCGGCCGGGACGGCTCCGTGGATGGGTCTTGCAGCTTCATCGTGGCGGCCACGACCGCTGCCGCAGCGCTTTCGGCATCGGTGCCGGCAGGCAGCTTGAGGTGCTCGCGCATCGTCGTCTCGAGCGCGTCGATGGCGGTCTCTTCGGCCCAGCCGCTGGACTTCATGGCGTCGAGCACGACCTCGGGCGCGTGGCCGGCAGTCGCCTGCGCGACGATCCATCGGCGCAGGTCGGAGGTGATCAGCTGGGCACTCACGCGGCGATTCTGCCGGAGGCGCCGGCCTCCGTTCCACCGCCCCGCCTGCCGCCGCTCAGCGGAAGTCGCGGCTGCGGCTGACCAGGCCATTGAGCAGCGGCGTGTGGTCGATCAGCCGGGTGGCGAGCAGATGCATCACCGCGTCGTCGCCTTCGCCCTGGCGCTGCCACTGACCGTAGACGGTGAGCAGGGTGGCACCGAGCAGCGGCCTTCTCTGCGCCTCGGCGACCCGGGCCCAGACGATCACGTTGACGGCGCCGGTGTCGTCTTCGAGGGTGACGAAGACCGTGCCCTTGGCGGTTTCCGGGCGCTGCCGATGCGTGACCAGACCGCTCGCTCGCGCCAGCCGGCCGTGCGGAAAGGCGCGCAGGCGTGCTGCGGGCTCGATCCTGAAGGCATCGAGCTGCGGCCGGAGCAGCGCCAGTGGGTGGCGCTTGAGCGTCAGGCCGAGCGACCGGTAGTCGGCCAGCGTCTCCTCGCCTTCGTCGGGTGCAGCGAGCGTCACGCCTGCTTCGTCGACGCGGGTCGAGCGCAGCAGCTCGGTGGGCCGGGTGTCGATGCCGGCGACCGCCCAGGCTGCCTGATGGCGGTGGCCCGTGAGCGCTTTCAGGGCATCGGCGGCGGCCAGCGCGGCCAGCGCCTTGGCATCGAGCCGGGCCCGACGGGCGAGGTCTTCGGTGTTGGCGAACGGCGCCTCGGCGCGACTCTCGACGATTCGCTTCGCGACCTCGGCGGCGAGTCCGCTGACGCGGTTGAGGCCGAGTCGCACCGCGACGAGGCCGCTGCCCTCCCCGAGCGGGCCGATGTGGACACCGGCATCGACGCCGACAGCGGCCGCGACCGCCGCGGCGCAGCCCTCCATGGCGCACTCCCAGCCGCTGACGGTGACATCGACCGGGCGCACGTCGACGCCGTGCTCGCGGGCGTCGCGCACCAGCTGCGCCGGCGCGTAGAAGCCCATCGGCCAGGCGTTGAGCAGGCCGGTGAGAAAGGCGTCGGGGTGATGGCACTTGATCCAGCTGCTCACGTAGGCGAGCAGCGCGAAGCCGGCGGCGTGGCTCTCGGGAAAGCCGTATTCGCCGAAGCCCTGGATCTGCTTGAAGATGCGTTCGGCGTATTCGCGCGAATAGCCTTTCTCGACCATGCGGCCGACCAGCCGCTCGTGAAAAGGCGAGAGTCCGCCGCGCCGTTTCCAGGCCGCCATGGCGCGGCGCAGGGCGTCGGCCTCGCCGGCGCTGAAATCGGCAGCGAGCATCGCGATCTGCATCACCTGCTCCTGGAAGATCGGCACGCCCTTCGTGCGCGCCAGCGCCGGCAGCAACTCCTCGGGGCAGCCGATCTCGCTCATCGGCCGCGTGCGGTTCTTCAGGTACGGATGGACCATGCCGCCCTGGATCGGCCCCGGTCGCACGATCGCGACCTCGACCACCAGGTCGTAGTAGCAGCGCGGCTTCAGGCGAGGCAGCATGCTCATCTGGGCCCGGCTCTCGATCTGGAAGACGCCCACCGTGTCGGCCTTGCAGATCATGTCGTAGGTGGCCGTGTCGCCCTCGCCGATCTCCTGCATGAGCAGCGGCTCGCGGCCGAGCTTGGCGCCGATGTAGCCGAGCGAGCGGCGGATGGCGCTCAGCATGCCGATGGCGAGGATGTCGACCTTGAGCAGGCCGAGCGATTCGAGGTCGTCCTTGTCCCACTGGATGACACTGCGCTTTTCCATGGTCGCGTTCTCGATCGGCACCAGCTCCTCGATGGTGCCGCGCGAGATCACGAAGCCGCCCGGGTGCTGCGAGAGATGGCGCGGGAAACCGATCATCTGCGCGGTGAGCTGCATCCACAGCTGCACGACCGGCGCTTCCGGGTCGAAGCCGTTGTCGCGCAGCCGCGCCGGGTCGATGCCGCGGCCGTCGAACCAGTGCTGGCTCTTCGACACCGCCTCGATGCGCTGCAGGTCGATACCCAGCGCCCGGCCGGCGTCGCGCAGGGCCGAGCGTGGCCGGTAGCTGATGACCACGGCGGCGAGCGCGGCGCGATGGCGGCCGTACTTGCCGTAGATGTACTGGATGACTTCTTCGCGGCGCTGGTGCTCGAAGTCGATGTCGATGTCGGGCGCCTCCTGGCGCTCGACGCTGATGAAGCGCCCGAACAGCAGGTTGGCGCGCTCGGGGTCGACCTCGGTGACGCCGAGGCAATAGCAGACGATGGAGTTGGCGGCGCTGCCCCGGCCCTGGCACAGGATCTTCTGCTCGCGCGCCCAGGCCACGATGTCGGCCACGGTGAGGAAGTAGGCCTCGTAGGCGAGCTCGGCGATCACGGCCAGCTCGCCCTCGATGCGCGATCGGTACTTCTCGAGCAAGGCCGCGTCGAAGCGCCGCGCTGCACCTTCGTAGGTGAGCTGGCGCAGGTGCGAAGCGGGCGTGGCGCCGAGCGGCACGATCTCCTGCGGGTACTCGTACTTCAATTCCTTCAGCGAAAAGCTGCACTGCCCGGCCAGCACCATCGAGTGCTCGATCCAGGCCGGCTCGTAGAGCGCACCGATTCGGCCTCGCGAACGCAGGTGCTGCTCGGCGTTGGCGGCGAGGGCGAAGCCGCAGTCGGCCACCGACCTGCCGATGCGGGTGGCGGTGAGCGTGTCCTGCAGGGGCTTGCGAGAGCGCAGGTGCATGAGCACGTCGCCGGCGGCGACGATGCCGAGGCCGGTGAACTGCGCGACCCGCAGCACGCGCTCGACGAGGCCGTCGTCGCCGGCGCGGTGAAGCAGCTCGAGGGCGAGGCAGGCGCGTTCCTGGAACCATGTCTTCAGCCACATGGCGTGGGCGAACAGCTCCTCGAACGATTGCCCGACCGACGGCACCAGCAGCGCCAGGCAACCGGGCAGACCGGCCAGCATCGGTGCGTTGGGCACCTTGCCTTCGAGATCGCCGGGGTGGGCCAGGTAGCTGCCCTTCTCGGCGCGACGCCGGGCCACCGAGATCCAGTGCGAGAGATTGCCGTAGCCGCGCCGCGACTGCGCCAGCAGCACGAGCCGCGCATGCGGCGCGCCGCTGCCCGGCATCACCAGCTTCATCTCGCTGCCGACGATGAGGTGAAAGCTGCGCGCCACCGCCTCGCCGTGCGCGCGCACCACACCGGCCAGCGAGCACTCGTCGGTGATGGCGAGCGCGCCGTAGCCGAGCGCGGCGGCGCGCTCGACCAGCTCCTCCGGGTGCGACGCGCCCGTCAGGAAGCTGAAGTTGCTGCGGCAGTGAAGCTCGGCGTAACTCGGTAGCACAGGAATGGCTCACGGACGCGAGGCGGGCGGGTGCCGGCGTGGGAGCAGCGCGCTCAGGGCCTGCCGGTGCGTGGACGCCGCCACGCGGCGCTCGTTGGCGAGCATCGACAGATAACCCTGCACCTCCGCTGCACCCATGGCCCGCGGGTGGCGCAGCCCCGACCAGCGCACGAAGCCGCCCACCCAGTAGACGTACGCATCCTTGGTCCGTAAGCTGTAGTGCATGTACCGCAGCCGCTCCCGCAAGGCATCTAGCAAGCGAGGCGCGACCCGAAGGGCAGCGGCGCCTGGCGGCGATGCGTCGACGACTCTCACCCTGCCGGCGCTGCGTGAATCGACGTCGTCGGCGTCGGCATCCCACCGTCCACTTTCCTCCTCGACTCCCCCATCGTCGTCGTCCACTTTTGCCTCCAACTCGATACTGTATGCATGTACAGTACTCATCGGCAGAGCCAGTGTCAATGCGCTCTGCACGAAACGTCAGCGGATGCGGCGTCCGGTTTGGGACCGGGATATGACTACGGGTGGCGAGTCGTCGATATCACGTTAGGCCCCCGAAGTAGCAGACTCACACTCTCAATGGAGGATCTTCATGCGTCAATTCATGTCTCTCCTTCTCGGTGCTGCCGCCGCGGTCGCGGCTTCTGCATCCCTTGCCCAACAAGCATTGGTTATCCGTCCGCTCGCCGAGCGCAAGGTGGCCGAACTCCCGAACGGCGAGCTCTTCTGGCGGATCGAGAACTATCCGTCCGTGGCTTCTGCTCAGTCTGCGGCAGGGGCTTGGTCACTGGTCGCCGAGGCGGCGGGCAAGGTGTGGCTGTTCACGCTGGGTTCGGCGGGCGGTTCGTCTGCGGGCGGCACCAAGGTATCCGAGGTCGGGCCAATTGCGCGCGTTGCAGCATCGCAATACTTGCTTCGCATCAACGAGGCGAGCGGGCCTCACGGAAGCGTTACTCCGGTTCACAGCCATCCGGGGTCGGAGGCGTTCTATGTTCTTGCCGGAGAGCAGAGCATCCGCGGGGCTCACGGAACTCAGGTGGTCAAGGCCGGCGCACCGGAGGCCGGCGATGGCCCATCCATGGCCATGCAGGTGTCCAGCAGCGGCTCCGGCGAGCTGGAGTCGCTGGTGATGTTCGTAGTAGATGCCAATTTGCCGTTCTCGTCGCCTGCGTCGCTGCCGTAGGCCGTGGCCTACCTTTCCGTCGAACGGACGTGTCAAAGGCTGCTTCGCGTCCGTTGGCCCGCCGCTCATGTCAAACGTCAGGCCCCATGAACGAGATCGAATTCGTTGAGCCAAGCCCAACTGGAAAGACGAGGCTTATCGCCGTCTATCTCGCGGTGATGGCAGCTTGTGCCGTCCCTTTTCTCATTTGGCCGCGAGTCGCGAGCTCCATAGGTCATCTACCTGCCTGCGAGCAGATACCTTGGCTGCGCAGCTATCTCGTCGGCGCACTCGCTGTTCTCTTGCTGTTCGCGGCGGCAGTGGGCTTGCACGGGTACAAAATACTTCGCTTTCGGAGCTTCCTCTTCCCGGAGCGGTCGTCTTTCGTCGAACAAGTGTCAAGCGTGGTGCTAGGGTGATCGTGCAGGGCTATGTTCTGTGCGCCGTGGCGGTCGTCGTCGTTGCTGGCCTGTTGTCGATTCTTCCCGAAGCGTGGTGCTACTTTCGCCCATTGTTCGTGTCAAGCAGCAGGTGCGGTGTGGCCTAACCCTGGCATCGAGCGACGTGCCGAGGGCTGCTTCGCACCCCTGCCCACGAATCGCCCAACTGTTCGACCCATGGTTCATGGATGTCGATGGCTCGGGACCAGGACATCCCGCCGTCAACATGCAGGAGTCTGCTAACGAGCGGTTGCATGCGCACCACCTTCACGTCACCGTCAGCGAGCCGGGCATTTTGTGAGAACCTTTCGCGTCGGGCGATGCATCGCCACCATCGTGGTTGCATTCGTTGCTTTAACAGGTGCCCAGGCGGCGGGCCGCCAAGCGGAGCGTCGTGGTTCGCATGTCTGGATCGATCGCGCGTGGGAGCTTCGTTACGTTATTGACTTCCGGGCCGCCGATGCATTTCAAGGCGCGCAGGCTCGGGCAACGCGAATCAATGCAGCGCCGTCGACCAGGTTTTTTCGCTGGGAGGAGTTTTTCATTGGCACTCGCTTCACGATTCCTCACTCCATGCCATGGGGCCACGACGACTGGATGCTCACGCAGATCGACTTCGACCCGTCTGGCCAGGTCACTTCACCGAACCGATATCCAGGCCCGTTGCGTGGGCGTATCAACCGACTCCGGTACCTAGCGCTTTCCGCAGGCGACGGGCCGCGTGACCGAATCTTCACACTCGGTAGCTGGTTCACGGGCTTGGGTGATGCAAGTACTGGGTGGGCACCGGCACTTTGTGGCGAAGTTGACATGCCGGTCCCGGCAGGAGTCGAAAGCGGCGCGGGCTATCGCTATGGCCCTGGTTTCGACCACCCGGAACTGACCGGAACGTTCGGCTGCCGCGAATGGGCGTTTCAGCTCTACGACGACGGCCGGCCCTACATCGACGTGACGAGCTATGTTCCCCAAAAAGCCGACGTCGCACCGAAGGCGTTCATACGCGACTTCCTCGGCTTCGCACGCTTCGGCGACTCCAAACCGGTGATCGGCCAGCAAAATGGCATCTGGTACTGCTTGCTCGAATGCCCTGGAAGAGATCAACCGGGCCGAATCCTCGACATCGCAGCCTGGGCAAAGGAACACGGCTGGCACGTGCCCACGCCACCAACGAGAGCACCGACATTTCCCGACCCGCCCGCAGTTCCCGGCACATACTTGAATTAGGTTGAGAAACAAAGCGTTTTGTACCGAGGCTGTCGAAGAAGCGATCACAAAATAGGGCAAGCCGGAGGTCTTCAACACCGACCAGGGAAGTCGGTTTACGAGCCCGCTTTCACCGGCCTGCTGCACGGCCACGGCATCCGCGTCTCGATTGACGGCAAGCGCTGCTGGTGCAACAACGTGTTTGTCGAAAGAGTGTGGTGCTCGATCAAGTACGAGGAGGTCTACCTGCATGCCTACAAACCTGAGCGCCGCGCGCGAAGGCATCGGCCGCTATATCAACTTCTACAAGACGCGCCGGC
>JBDTCA010000187.1:0-5564 GCA_039923815.1 Caldimonas sp.
CCGATCACGATCGGCCTCCTCGTCGCCACCGGCTGGGTGCTGGCGCAGCCGTACCTGGTCGGCGACACGACGCATTTCCTCGGCGCCGTCGCCGTCCTGGTGGTCAGCGTCGTCGTGATGACGTGGACGAAGCTGAGCCCGATGTGGCTGGTCGGGCTCGGTGCCGTCGCCGGCGGATCAGGACTTGTCTAGGTCGTGCCGAACAGGCGGTCGCCGGCGTCGCCGAGGCCGGGGATGATGTAGCCACGCTCGTCGAGGTGGCTGTCGATGGCGGCCGCCCAGCAGCGCACGTCGGGGTGAGCCGCTTGCAGCGCCGCGATGCCTTCCGGCGCCGCCACCAGCACCAGCGCCCGGATGTCGGTGGCGCCGCGCGACTTGAGCAGCGCGATCGCCGAGTTCATCGAGCCGCCGGTGGCGAGCATCGGGTCGAGGACGATGGCCGTGCGCGACGCCAGCTCGCCAGCGAGGCGATCGACATAGGGTTCCGGCTGCAGCGTCGCGTGGTTGCGGGCGATGCCGACGACGCTGACCTTCGCGTTCGGGATCGTGTCGAGCACGCCTTCGAGCATGCCGAGGCCGGCGCGCAGGATGGGCACCACCGTGACCTTCTTGCCGGCGATCCGGTCGACCTCGACGGCCCCGCTCCAGCATTCGACGGTGGTGCGCTCGAGCGGAAAGTCGGCGGTGGCTTCGTAGGTCAGCAGCCGGCCGAGTTCGGCGGTGATCTCGCGAAAGCTCTTCGTCGACAGCGAGGCCGAGCGCAGCAGACCGATCTTGTGGCGGACGAGCGGATGGGTGACTTCGATGACCGGCATGGCGTCAGCTCGCCGCGCCGGTGTCGCGTGATTTCGCCAGAGCCAGACGTTGTCGGGCCGCTTCGTAGAGGCAGACGCCGCTCGCCACCGACACGTTCAGGCTCTCGACCGCGCCGAACATCGGCAGATGCACGAGCTCGTCGCAGGTACGCGCCGTGAGCTGGCGCATGCCGGCGCCTTCGGCGCCGAAGACCAGTGCCACCGGGCCGGTGAGATCGACGTCGTAGATCGAACGCGGCGCATCCTCGGCCGTGCCGATGACGCGGATGTCGCGCTCCTTCAGCTCGCCGAGCGTGCGCGCCAGGTTGGTGACCATGAAGTAAGGCACCGTCTCGGCCGCACCGCTGGCGACCTTGGCGACGGTGGCGTTGATGCCGACGGCATGGTCCTTCGGCGCCACCACGCAATGCACCCCGGCGCCGTCGGCTACGCGCAGGCAGGCGCCGAGGTTGTGCGGATCGGTGATGCCGTCGAGCACGAGCACCAGCGCCGGTTCGCCGGCGGCATCGACGGCCTCGAGTGTCTCGTCGAGGGACGTCGACCGCGCCACCGCCTCGACACGTGCCACGACACCCTGGTGGCGTGCCGAGCCGCAGAGCTTCGCCAGCTGTCCGTCGTCGCTGTCGACGATGCGCAGGCCGGCGTCGCGGGCGCGTGCCACGAAGCGCTGCATTCGCGAGTCGCGCCGAGAGGGGTCGACATGCAGCTCGGCGATCGAGGCCGGCGCCGTCTTCATCCGCACGCCGATGGCATGAAATCCGAACAGGGTATGCAACATCGCGCGATGGTAGCGAGCACGCTGGCCGCAGCGTTCACGCCTCCGGCTCGGCGCCGCCCCGGTGCAGGAAGTTCGCGAGTTCCACGGCCGAGCGCACGCCGAGCTTGTCGAAGACGCGGGCCCGGTGCACCTCGACCGTCCGCACGCTGAGATGCAGCACCGCGGCGATCTGCTTGTTGGCCAGACCGGTGCCGATGGCCCGCATCACGTCACGCTCGCGCTCGCTCAGGGCGGCGACGCTGGCCGCGCGGGCGCGCTCCGCCGCGCGCGCCGTGAGCGCCGCCGCACTCGCCGTGATGGCCAGCTCGACGCGGTCGACCAGGCCATTGTTGGAGAACGGCTTCTCGACGAAGTCGAAGGCACCGCGCTTGACCGCGGCCACCGCCGTGGGGACGTCGGCATGGCCGGTCAGGAAGATCACCGGCATGACCGTGGCGAGACCACGGGCGACCAGGCGATCGAACAGCACCAGGCCGCTCGCGCCACCCATGCGCAGGTCGAGCAGCAGGCAGCAGGGTGCGAGCGGCCAGCGCGAAACGTGACTGGCGCCGTCGAGCATCGCCTCGAATGCCTCGGCGCTGGCAAAGCCTTCAGAGAGCAGGCGGCGGCTGCGCAGCAGCCAGGCGACCGCGTCGCGGACGACATCCTCGTCGTCGACGAGGTAGACGACCGGCAGGCCGAGCGGCTGCATCGCGCTGCCGGTCATGCCGCCGCCCGCGCCGGACGCTCGGCCTCGGTCTCAGCATCAGCAAGGATTTCTGCCTCGCTCTCGCTTCCGGCTCCGCCTGCCGGCGCGGCCGGCAGCGAGAAGCGAAAGATGGCGCCGCGCGCGGTGCCGTCGACTCCGCGCACGTTCTCGTAGTCGAGCACGCCGCTGTGCTGTTCGACGATGGTGCGGCACACGCTGAGGCCGAGTCCCATGCCTTCGCGTCGGGTCGTGAAGAACGGCGTGAACAGCTGGCCGGCAACGGCCGGATCCACGCCCGCACCGGCATCGACGACGCTGATCGTGACCCACTGCGGATGGGCCTGGCGAACGCGCAGCGTCAGCAGGCGCTCGTGCGGCGGCGGCATGGTCTCCATCGCCTGGATGCCGTTTCGAGTCAGGTTCAGCAGCACCTGCTCGATCATGGCCCGGTCGCACACCACGCGAGGCATCGGCGTGCACAGGTCGAGCTCGATCCGGGCGCCGCTCTTGTGCGCCTGCAGGCGGACCAGCGGCAGCACCGCCTCGACCAGGCGATCGACGCCGACGGCGTCGCGCGTGTTCTCGCGCCGACGCACGAAGTCGTGCACGCTCCTGATGACCCGGCCGGCGCGCTCGGCCTGCGCGGCGATGTGATGCACGGCGTGACGAAGCAGCGGCCGCATCTCGGCGGCCGAGAGTTCGCCGTGGGCAGGGTCGTCGATGAGATTGAGCGAGCCGGTGGCATAGGCGGCGATCGCCGACAGCGGCTGGTTGAGCTCGTGGCTGAGCAATGAGGCCATTTCGCCGACGGTCGCCAGTCGCGCAGTCGCCTGCAGGCGCTCCTGCTGCTGGCGGGCCAGCTCCTCGACTTTTCGCTGTGCACTGAGGTCGAGCACGGTGCTCATCCAGCCGGTGTGGCGGCCCGCACTGTCGACCAGCGGCGACTCGAAGATCATGACCGGAAACGGCTCGCCGCCACGGCGCACGAAGCGGGTCTCGAAGGCTTCGCGAGCCTCTCCGGGCGACCCTGCGGACAACCGCGCGCGATGGCGCCGCTCGTATTCCGGGAGCTGCTCGGGCGGCCAGTAAGGTGGCGGCCAGCGGCCGACGAGCTCGTCGGCTCCGAAGCCGGTCATGGTGCAGAAGGCCGGGTTCACGTAGGTGATGCGGCCGTCGAGATCTCGCGCCCGCAGGCCGGTGACGACCGAGTCCTCCATCGCCTTGCGAAAGGCCAGCGCCTCGGCGAGCTGGCGCTCGACCCGCGAGCGCTTCCGCAGGTCGCCGACGAGCAGCAGGACGACGACGACAAGCGTCAGCGACAGGCCGAGCACCAGCGCGGTGACGACGTCGGGCAGCAGCGTCGGCCGCCGCGAGCCGCTCTCGAGCCGCAGCTGCAAGGCGATGCCTGGCAGCACCACCGGACGCGATGCCCGCAGCACGCCGGCCTGGCGGACATCGCCGCTGGGCTGCTGGCCGCCGTGCGCGAGCAGCGTGCCGTCGGGCTCCACGAACGAGAGCTCGCTGCCATGCGCCCAGCCCTGAGCCGATGCCTCGGCGAGCACCTCGCGCAGCGAGAAGGTGGCGGTGACGAAACCGCGGTCGTGCTCGCCATCGCGGTCGTGGATGCAGAGGTCGATGACCTCGAAGCCGGCGCCGTCGTCCTGCGGCACGAAGTAGCTGCGCGAGAAGCTCGGCCCGCCGCGGCGCTGGGCCGCGCGGCAGGCGAGCTCGGTCTCGATCTCGAGATCGGCGCGCCGCATCCGTTTGAACAAGGGCGGCCGCGAGCGCGACTCGGCGCTCTCGGTGACGGCCAACGCCAGGTCGCGGCGCTCGACGAGCAGTGCCTCGGGGCGCGCCAGCAGCAACTCGTCGGCCCGCAGGCGCCAGGCGGGTCCGGGGCCGCGTGGCAGTGCCAGCACGGCGTACATGTCGCGCTGGAAGATCTGCTCGAGCTCGGTGGCGCCAGCCTGCACGCGCGCGTCGACATCGGCCTGGGCACGGCTGGTGCGGTAGTGCAGCGTCAGGAGCAGCGACACCAGCTGTGCCACCAGCAACAGCACGGCGAGCGTCGCCCACAGGCCGGCCCGGCGCAGGCGCGGCCAGCGCGCCAGCCTCGGGGGAGCGTCGACCGACGAAGCGGCGGGCACGGTGGCCGTCATGGCGTTGGGGAGCGGCGGCCGGCCGCGTCGATGCAGCTAGCCGGTGACAGGAAGGCAGGCCGTCATTCTGCTATCAGCTCGGCACCGGCCGGCATCGGCGGCACGATGCGGACGCGGCGCGCGTAGGCATAGAGCTGGCCCAGGATGAGCAGGCTGCAGGCGCCGATGAACCAGGCCGCGATCGGCTTGTGGATGAACACCGAGAGATCGCCGCGCGAGAGCAGCATCGCCCGCCGGAAGTTTTCTTCCAGCATCGGCCCGAGCACGAAGCCGAGCGCGATCGGCGCGATCGGGAAGTCGAGCCACAGGAAGATCGCGCCCATGATTCCGAACAGCGCCACCTCGCCGACGTCGAACAGGCTGCTCTTCGTGCTGTAGACGCCGACCGCGATGAAGAACAGCGCCGCGGGGTAGAGGAACTTGTAGGGCACGCGCAGCAGCTTGACCCAGACGCCGATCATCGGCACGTTGAGGATCACGAGCAGCACGTTGCCGATCCAGAAGCTGGCGATCAGGCCCCAGAAGATGTCGGGGTGCTCGGTGATCAGTTGCGGGCCCGGCTGGATGCCCTTGATGACGAGCGCGCCGAGGATCAGCGCCATCACCGCGTCGCCCGGGATGCCGAGGGACATGGTCGGGATGAAGTCGACCTGCGTCTTCGAGTGAGACGAAGCCTCGGGGCTGGCGACGCCGGCGATCATGCCGTGGCCGAACTTCTCCGGCGTCTTCGAGATCTTGCGTTCGATGGCGTAGGCGATGAAGGTGGTGATGGTCGGCCCGGTGCCCGGCATGGCGCCGAACAGGGTGCCCACTGCGGTGCCGCGCACCATCGGCCAGAACGCCTCCTTCATCTCGGCCCGTGTCGGCCGCATGTCCTTCATGCTCAGCTTGGCCTTGCTGATCTTCACCGTGGTGCGATTGACCGTCATGAGGAAGTCGGCGATGCCGAACAGGCCCATGAAGATGGCGCCGAGCTCGAGGCCGTCGGCGAGTTCCGGGATATCGAAGGTGTAGCGCGCGGTGCCGCTGATGACGTCGGTGCCGACGACGCCGCAGAAGAGTCCGAACACCGTCATCGCGATGCCCTTGAGCGGCGAGCCGCGCGACATGGTGGCACCGGCGAG
>JBDTCA010000188.1:0-12542 GCA_039923815.1 Caldimonas sp.
TCGCCGTTCATCTCGACGCAGGCGAGCGGTGCGCTGTTCGAGTCGATGTTGCCGCCCGGCTCGCCGCAGAGCACGGCGGCCACGTCCTCGGCATCGTTGCCAGCGGCCTGCCCGACCTCGTCGTCGGCATGAACAGCAACCTGCCCGACGGTCTCGAGTGCGTGGTCATGACGAGCGCTTTCCTGCGCGAGCGGGCGCAATCGGTGGCGTCAAACTTCGAAAGCCAGATGAGGCGTGGCGCCGCCGGTGCCGCCGCGGTGTCGCACGAGGTACGAGTCGTCGAAGGCGAAGTGCTCGATGCCGTAGTCCTGCACGGCCGGTGCAGCGACATCGTCGTCGTCGGCCAGGGTCAGGCGGCCGCCGGCCCCGGACAGACTGCACGCGATTTCCCTCAACAGGTCTTGGTGCACGCCGGCCCGCCGGTGCTGATTGTTCCGAGCGCCCAGAACGTGCGGGGCGCGCGCATGGCCGGCGCTGCAGGCTTCGCAGCGCCCGGTGGCTGCGTCCTGGTGGCATGGAAAGACACAAGAGAGGCGATGCGGGCGCTGCGCGACGCGATGCCTTTGCTGCGCCGCGCCGGCCGCATCGTGCTGCTGGAGATCGTCGAGCCTCAGGGCCGCTCGGCGGGTAGCGAAGCGTCGCTGACGAACGCCCGCGTCTGGCTGGCACGCCATGGCGTCGAGGTCGAGGTGCGCCGCGAGAGCGAGGTCGTGGCGGACGTCGGCGAGGCGCTGCTCGGGTACGCCGCGGCCATCGAGGCCGATCTCCTGGTCATGGGTGGCTACGGCCGCTCCCGGCTTGCCGAATGGCTGCTCGGTGGCGTCACCCGGCTGCTGCTCGAACGAACGACGCTGCCGACGCTGATGTCGCATTGACGTCGCGCCGAGCCGCCTGAAGTCGATGTCGCGGTTTGGGGCACTGCGATCCGCGTGCCGCGGCGATGGACCCTAGGGCATGGCGGCCATGTCGAACCAGCTCGCGAGGAAGACGACGACGGCGCAGGCCAGCGCGGTTGGCCCGGCCAGTCGATCGAGGACGTTGCGCCTCGAAGGGGCTTCGAGTGGTCGTGGGAGTGGGGCAAGTGGCGTGCTCGATGTCATGGGGGCCTCCAGAACGCGAAAGGTCAGTCAGCCGACGGTGCTGAGCAGCACCGACTGGATCACGTAGCGCCGGCTCTGCGCCGGCGTGACGCAGCCGCCGAGGCGGGCGGCCAGGCCGGCCGTGGGGTGGTCAGGCGACGCCAGGCCGCCGTAGACGGGGACGCCAGCCGCCTCGGCGAGGCGCCTCACGAAGGCCGGCGTCTCGCCGACGCATTCGATGCCGTCGTAGAGACGGCCGAGCATGCGGGCGGTGTCGACGAGAACCTCGTGCGTGCTGGCGTCGGTGAGGCTCGGCACGATGTGGGCGACGTGAGCGCCGAGGCCGATAGCGGCGCTGCAGAAAGCGGCGGCCTCGTCGCCATCGACCGACGCGCACAGCAGGCCGAAGTTCTTGCCGCGAAGAAGCTCTCCCGACCGACCGGCCTCGACGACACGCTGCAGCGTGCGTGCGTTGTCGACGAGCAAGCAGGCGTCGGCCACGGAGAGCGGCTCGAGGCGGTTGTCGTGGACGGGCGGAAAGACCGTTTTCATGGGTTTGTTCACGCCGAACAACAAGCAGCGCGAGCCGAGGCTATGCGGCGGCGCAAGCCCGACCTTGATGCGCGTCAAGTCGCGGGGATCGCCGACCTGCGTTCGCGATCCGTTGGCACGTCATTGCCATGCCGTTGCCATGCCGTTCACGCGCCGTTCACACACCGTGACAGAACGAAGTGCCGCATTGCCACGCCGTTGGCACCCACTGCCTAGGATGGCTTTCAAGCATCCGACGCAGCCATCAGGAGATCTCGATGTTCGGCACCACCCTCGGACACCCCACCGCTGCCGACCCACCGGTCGCCGTGGTCCGGCCCGTGCCGCAACAGGCCGACATGGAGCCACTGGCACGACCCGACGTCGCAGCCGACCGCCGCGCCGCACGTGCCACCTTCGAGACGATGCAGTTGCTCGCCGACGCCCTGGCGCCGACGCGCCGCCTTGTCCACGCCGGCGACCTGATCTACCAGGCTGGCGAAGACTTCGCTCATCTGCACGTGCTGAACTCCGGCTTCTTCAAGCTCGTGACGATGTCTGCCGATGGCCGCGAGCAGGTCGTGAGCCTCAAGATGCGCGGCGACTGGCTCGGCTTCGACGGCATCGCCGGCCGTCGCTACACCTGCGACGCCGTTGCCATGGATACCGGCGAGATCTGGTCGTTCCGCTACAGCGCATTGCTTGCCGCCTGCACCGGCCGGCCGGCGCTGTTGACCGTGCTGCACGAAGCCATGAGCCGAGAGATCGGCCGCGACCGCGAGTCGCTGATGTCGCTGTGCACCCTGCCGGCCGATGCCCGGGTCGCGGAGTTCCTGCGCTGCTGGGCCGCCTCGCTCGCCGAACGTGGCTTGCGCTCCGACCAGATCATGCTGCGCATGACGCGGGCCGAAATCGGCAACTACCTCGGCATGACGCTGGAGACGGTCAGCCGCGCCCTCTCCAAGCTCGCCCGCAGCAAGGTCATCGCCTTTGCAGAGAAAGGCCGCCGCGACGTCCACATTCCCGATGTCGAGGCGCTGGCGGCCTTCGTGCAGCGCTGCCTGGCGCCAGCGCCGGCACTTCAGTAGCTCGCGGCGCTGCTCCAGCGCCGATTCCCGGTTCGGCTCAAATGTCACGCCCGCGGACGACGCGGCCGATGGCGTGGGCGAGCTCTTCGCGGCTGCAGGGCTTGCGAAGCAGCTCCCAGGCCTGCGGGACATCGCGGTCGGCCTGCAGGAGCTCGGCGGAAAAGCCGCTGACGAGCAGCACCGCGGTCGAGGGCGACACCCGCTCCACCTCGGCGGCGAGCTCGGTGCCGCGCATGCCGGCGCCGAGCGCGATGTCGCTCACCAGCAGGTCGAAGGCGCGGACTGCGTCGAGCGCCAGCAGCGCGCGTTCGCCGCTCGCCGCCTCGGTCACACGGCAGCCGAGCGAGACCAGGAACCGGCGCATCACGATGCGCACCTCGGCGTCGTCTTCGACCAGCAGCACGAGCAGCCCCGCGGGCACGCCGGCGTCTGCGGTCGACGGCGGCGCCGACGGTGCGGCAGCCGCGGCCGGCGTCGGGATGTACAGCGTCAGCGTGGTGCCGATGCCGGACGCGCTGTCCACGCGCACCGCGCCTTTCGACTGCGCCACGAAGCCGTAGACCGTGCTCAGGCCGAGGCCGGTGCCGCGGCCGGCCGCCTTGGTGGTGAAGAAGGGCTCGAAGGCGCGTTCCTTGACGTCCTCGGACATGCCGGCACCGCTGTCAGCGATCGAGATGGCCACGTATCTCGCTTTGGCCGAGAGCGCGGTCGCCGTGTCGCCGGCCTCGCCGCGCAGTTCGTCGGGGACGCCGCTGTGCAGGGCGGCGCGAAAGCGCAGCGTGCCGCCTTCCGGCATCGCGTCGCGTGAGTTGATGGCGATGTTCAGGAGAGCGGATTCGAGCTGGCCCGGATCGGCGAGCACCAGCAGCCCGGTTGCCGGCACGTCGACCTCGATGCGGATGCGCTGGTCGAGCGTGCGCCGCAGCATGTCGGTGAGCGAATGCAGCAGCGCGTTCACGTCGACGGCGATCGGCTGCAGGACCTGCCGGCGCGAGAACGCCAGCAGCTTGCCGGTCAATTCGGCGCCGCGCTTCGATGCCCGTGCCGCGGCGCCGACGAGTTGCTGGCCATGGGCGCTGGCGGCCAGCTCCGGCAGCTCTTCAAGCACTTGCAGGTTGCCCTGGATCACGGTGAGCAGGTTGTTGAAGTCGTGGGCGATGCCGCCTGTGAGCTGGCCGACGCTTTCGAGACGCTGGGCGTGGCCCAGGTCTTCTTCCGACTGGGCGCGCTGCAGGCTGCTGGCCAGCAGGTTGGCCAATGACTCCAGAAAGCGCACGTCGTCGTCGCCGAAGGCGCGCTGCGCTTGCGAGCGAACCGCGAGCACGCCGATCGTGCGGCCACGGTCGGAGATGGGCACCGCCAGCGCGCTCGTCAGGCCGGCCGAGAGGTAGCCTGGCGGCACGGCGAAGCGCTTCTCGTCGCGGTAGTCGGCGACGACGACGGTGCTGCCCTGCGCAATCACGAAACCGAGCGAGGTATCGGGCCGATGCGCGATGCGCTCGCCGACGGCTTCGCCCGCGACGGCGCCGGCCGTGCTGGCGACGCGCAGCTGCAGGAGGTCGCTCTCGAGCAGGTAGACGGTGGCGACTTCGCCGTCGAGTGCCTGGGCGGCCATCACCGGCACGCGGTCGAGCAACACCTGGGGATCGCGGGTGTCGACGGCGAGGCGGCCAAGCTGGGCCAGCAGCTCGCTGTAGTGCGCGCGCCGCAGCGCCAGCTTCATGCGCGGGTAGGCGCCGATGTCGCGGATGGCGGCAACCACGAGCGGCAGGCCGTGGTCCTGCAGCGGGCTGAGCGCGATCTCGACCATGACCTCCGAGCCGTCCTTGCGGCGGGCCACGAGGTCCATCTGCATGCCCATCGGCCGGGGCCTGGGGTCGCGTCCGAAGGCAGCACGGTAGGACGCGTGGCGCGGTCGGACGGCGTCGGGCACGAGGGCGTCGATCTCGGTGCCGACGAGCTCCTCGACGGTGTAGCCCAGCAGAGCCGCGGCCGCCGGGTTGGCAAGCACCACGATGCCGGCCGCGTCGGCGACGACGAGGGCGTCGGGGTAGGCGACGAAGAGGCTGCGAAAGACGCTGCGCTCGTCGACGCCCTGAGGCAGCGGCGCGACCGGGATCGACGGCAGGCCGGCCACGCTGCCTATTCGCTGGTGACCGGCGCCACGAGGATGTAGCCCGCGCCGCGCACCGACTTGATGATCTGCGGATCTTCGGCATCGGCCTCGATCTTCTTGCGCAGCCGGCCGACCTGGACGTCGATGGTGCGGTCGAACGGCGCCGCGTCGCGGCCGCGTGTGGTCTCGAGCAGGAAGTCGCGCGAGAGGACGCGGCCGGGGTGGCGGGCGAAGGCCGAGAGCAGGTCGAACTCACCGCCCGTGAGCGCCACTTCGTCGCCGCGCGGGGCGACCAGGCGACGCGCTGCCGTGTCGAGTTCCCAGCCGGCGAAACGATGGCGGCTCGGCAACGCTGCGAGCGCCGCGCCGAAGGGCGCATCGGCGGCATTCACGATGGCTTGCTCGCGGGCGCCGGCGGGCGCCACGCGCCGCAGCACGGCACTGATGCGCGCCAGCAACTCGCGCAGGTCGAACGGCTTGGTGACGTAGTCGTCGGCGCCGACCTCGAGGCCGACGACCTTGTCGACCGCGTCGCCACGGCCGGTGACGATGATCAGGCCGCAATGCCAGTGCTCGCGCAGCTGGCGCGCGATTGCAAAGCCGTCTTCGCCGGGCAGGCCCAGGTCGAGCAGCACCAGCGCCGGCGGGTCGGCGGGCATCAGCAGGAGCAGCGCGCCGCCGGTGTGCACCTGGGACACTCGATAGCCACGGCTTTCCAGATAACCGGCGAGCAGCGTCGTGATGTCGATCTCGTCGTCGAGGACGGCGATGTGAAGAGGCGTGGTCAAGACAGAGGCGAGCGGATCAGGGCAAGGCGGAGTGGAGCGGGGGGTATTCTGGCCGGATGACCAGCGACGCCGCCGACGAAGACCTCGAAGCCATCCACCACGACCGCCTCTGGCGCGACAACGGCTGGACCGCCCGCGTCGTCAAGAACGAGGACGACGAGGGCTGGGCGGTCGAGATGATCAAGGCGGGCGAGCCGGAGCCGGCGCTGATCGGGCCGTGGACCATGGGCCGGGACAAGAAAAATCCGAAGCCGCTCGACACGGCCGCCTTCAACACGCTCGTCAAGACCGCGGCCGAGGTGATTCGCCGCCACGAGCAGCAGGCTCACGCCGATCACCACAAGAGCGTAACGGTGACGGCGCGTTCCGGCCGCGTCACCGTCAAGCTCGACATCGTTGCCGACGAGGACGACCCGCACGCCATCCTCGCCGCCTACGACTCCCTGGGCGACGAGCTGGGCCGGGCCCGCGTCGGTGCGGCGTTCAGGCTGAGCGCGAGCACTGCGATGGCCTGGATCGACGACGACTTTCGCAAGCCGGGCTGAGCCGGCGCGTCAACGATTGCCGGGCGGCGCCAGTTCCAGAGCCGTCAGCCACAGGCGAACGTCGAGCTCGAGCTGGTGGTAGGCGGGCTCCATGTGCGTGCAGAGCGAATAGAAGGCCCTGTCGTGATCGGGCTCCTTCAGGTGCGCGAGCTCGTGCACGACGATCATCTTCAGGAACGGCGCCGGGGCGTCCTTGAACAGGCTGGCGACGCGGATCTCGCGCTTGGCCTTTAGTTTGTTGCCCTGGACGCGCGACACCGCCGTGTGGGTGCCGAGCGCGTTGCGCACGATATGCAACGTGGTGTCGTAACGCACCTTCGACAGTGGCGGCGCGTTGCGCATGTAGCGCGCCTTCAGCTCGCCGACGTAGTCGTAGAGTGCGCGATCGTTGCTCACCGCATGGAGCTCTGCATGGCGGCGCTTCAGCGTCTCCATGAGCCTGCCTTCGGCCATGAGCGCGCGCACCCGCGCGAGCACATCGGGCGGATAGCCGCCGAGATAGCGCAGGCTCGGCGGGGCGGGCAGGGGCGGCGGTGTCATGGCTCGAAGCGGTGGTCAGCAATGATGCCCGGCGGGCCGCGGCGGGCGTTGTCGGGCATCGGGTTTACATTCGGCGTCGTTTCCACTGGAGCTCATTCATGCCCGTTCGCACCGCCACTCTCAATCGCCAGATCCGCAAGAACGGACAGCGCCTGCATCTCGCCATGGCCAGTCGCGCCTTTTCCCAAGGCTCCGACCAGGCACCCGCCCCCCAGGTCGACGCCCTGCGCGAAGAGCGCGAGCAGCTCAAGGCAGAGCAGAAGGAACGCAAGGCTCACGCCGCGCAGCCCAAGGCCAAGCCGGTCAAAGAAGTGAAGGAGGCCAAGGCGCCGAAGGCACCGAAGGCGCCCAAGGCCGCCAAGCCGCCGAAGGAAGCCAAGGTCAGCGACAAGGCCAAGCCTTCGCGTGCCGACAAGCTGACCAAGAAGGCCGCCAACCTCGAGGCAGCCAAGAAGGCCGACAAGAAGTCGGCCAGCAAGACCTGAGCTCGCGCTGGCGCGCTACTCGGCTGCCGAGCCGGGCCTGTGCGCCCGGCGCTGCTCGCGCAGCATGAAGAGGTAGAGGCCCTCGACCTTCTCGCGCGCCCACGGCGTGCGCCGCAGGAACGGCAGGCTCGACTTGATGCTCGGGTCGCTCAGGAAGCAGCGAATCGCGATGCGCTCGCCCAGGGCCGGCCAGCCGAAGTGCGCCACCAGCGCCGTCAGCATCGCCTCCAGGGTGAGGCCGTGCAGCGGATTGCGTGGCTGGTCGGCGAGGCGAGGGGGATCGGGGTCGGGGTCAGGCATGGCGCTATCTTCGCCGCAACGCACTACGAGACCGACCCGATGAGCCTTCACTCCGTCCGTGCCTTTTTCGCCGAGCACGCGCCCGACATCGAGATCGTCGAGGCGGCCACGAGCACGGCGACCGTCGCGCTCGCCGCCGCGGCGCACGGCGTGGAGCCGGCGCGCATCGCCAAGACCCTGGCGCTGCACCTGGAGGGCAACGTCATCCTGCTCGTGATGAGCGGCACCGCGCGCCTCGACAACCGCAAATACAAGACGCGCTTCGGCGCCAAGGCCAAGATGCTCGACGCGGCCGAGGTGCTGGAAGCGACGAGCCACCCCGTCGGCGGTGTGTGCCCGTTCGGCCTGCCAGGAGCCTTGCGTGTATATGCCGACGAGTCGCTGCGCGCGTTCGACGTCGTCGTGCCTGCGGCGGGCGACACGCATCACGCCGTGCGCATCGCCACGGACAGGCTCGTCGCGCTGGTGGGCGCGGAGTGGATCGATGTGGCGCAAGGCTGAAGCGCCGCCACCGCAGTCGGGCCCTACAGTCGCGCCATGTACAGATTGCTTTTCTTGCTGCTGTTGCCGCTCGTGTTGTTGAGCGCCTGTGCCGCTTCTGCCGAAAAGCAGGAGCACTGCACCCCGCAATTTCCACCTGGGCCATGTGCCGACACGCCGTCGGTGCCGCCGAAGATGCGTTGACGGCGCATCGGGCGCTCAAAGCACAGCGCGGACTTTCGCGACGTCGGCTCTCAACGATCAACGCGACTGAGGTCTTGGCCTAGGCCGAAATCGGTCCGCGCTCGCGGATCGGACCTTTCTCCGGCATTCCATTGGCGAGCCATCTCTCGACGCCCTTTCTTGGCCCGAGTTGGCGCAACTTCTCGTCTCGCCAAAGCTCCCGCGCCGTCTCCTCGAGACTGACCGCGTCGGCGCGTGGCCACTGCTCCCTCAGCCGCTCAGCGGCCCACGCTACCCAAGTCACGTCGATAAGATTGTCAGAAGTGCGGTCCATCGGGCAAACTGTACGTCCATACAGTACTCGGTGCAAGCAATGTTCGGCGTCGGAAGGATCAACCGGGAGTGCCTCTGCGGCAGCATCGACTTCGACCGCGTTGAGGTCACGAGACCCGAAGGCTCTCCCTACCTCACCGAGTTCATCAAGTGCTCGCGGTGCAAGGTCATGTATCACTCGCCGGCCGTGCCCGACCCACCTAGGCAGCTCCCGTGCAAGGGCCCGCTCATCGTCGGTCGCGTGGAGCCGAGCCAGCCACATGTTCCTGACGCCGAATTGATGGCGGCCGTGCGCCGGGCTGAGAAGACCAAGCGTGCAGGTCGTCGTGGAGGTGGGTGAAGAGCTGCACGCGCCGGCCGTCTGCGGGCGGAGCGGCGTCGCGATCCGAAGCACGACGAAGTGCACGGGTCGACGAGCCTGAGTGCCGGTCACGACGAGAGCGCCCGCTATAATTTGAGGTTGTTCCTCGATAGCTCAGTTGGTAGAGCGCCGGACTGTTAATCCGTAGGTCCCTGGTTCGAGCCCAGGTCGGGGAGCCAAGAAATTCAAGGGGGCTGCGTCGAGAGGCGTGGCCCCTTTGTCGTTTCGGAGAACGAGACCCGCTTGCTACCTTAGCCGGCTTGGCGTCTTCAAGTAGAGCCGCACTGCACGAGGCCGTGTCCGATAAAACGAGCAACTGCAGTTTCGTGGGCCGGCAATACCACGCGGTCTCGCGAGCACGCCGGCAATCACGCTTCGACTGTTCGCCCTGTTAGTGGTCCATGCCGTTCAGAGTTTGCCTTTGATCGGCTTGAACTCCCGCGAACAACCTGCGTCTGCGCGTCGACATACATCACGCACAGTAAAGAGCTTGTCCCTAGAGTTCGGCCTCGTCCAAGGACATTGGCGCCATCGTGATGGGACGCACAAGCCTCGAACGACCGCCGTAGACGATGTTGCCGGCATATGTGCCATCGGCTTGCCGTTTCGCCGTGAGTTGTCCACCGCTGCCGGTAATCAAATGGAGAACGCAACTGGTCGCCCCTGGCTCACAGCGAGCATTCATTGGTACCCACTTTGTCAACTTGAAGGACAGGCTTGCCTCCAATTGCAACTGACCGGCCTCCGTTGCATTGACGCCGATGACACGCAAGAAGAGTGGTCTCGGATCCTTGGCCTCCGGGTTGTTTACCTTCCAAAGGCCAATCAACTCATTTCCAGCCCGTTCCGCGAAGCGATCGCTGCTCGCAGGATGAGAGCTCGGTGCGAGAGACCGGGCGTCGGCGGCCGGAGCCTGTGGCGGCAGATCAATGGGCGCTCTCGCCGTGGTTCCGTTCCGCCGCGCTAATGCGATTACGTCACCGAACACGGCCTGCGACTGCAGCGCACCTCGATAGCGTTCGAGAACGACATTTCGCTCGTCCAGAAGAATCGTTGTTGGAAACCCAAAGACGCGGAACTTGCCCCAGTTGCGCACGCCTCTCGGGCTCTCACCGGCAAGATCGATCCGCGCCGGATCGGGGACCGCTTCGAAGTAGCCCCACCGATTCGGACCGGGTGCGGCCCGAGTCTTGCCGACTGTTGCTGTGCCGAACTCATCGGCTTCGACGTAGATGGTCGAGACGGCAACGCCGAGTTGGCGCAGTCGCAATAGTTCGCTTGGTAGCGACGCTCTGAAGTCCCCGCATGGTGGGCACCAGGTGGCGCCAATGACGAGGATTCGATAGTTTGCACTCCTTGAATTCCAGTCAAACGGTTGACCGCTCGCCTGCAAGATGGGGAATGTGGCGAGAGTTGTGCCGATCTCGGGGTCATACGCGAGGCTGGCGCTTGCGCCACCGAGGCCTGCGATAAGGGCCGCCAAGTGGGCGACACGTAGCTGGCAGAAGTTCGGACGAGCCCACATAGTGCTTCTCCAATTGGTACGTCGGAACAACGCCGATCGTGACGATGACGTCGGGCCGCGCGTCGCCCCGGAGCTGTCGATGCGGCTCGTCTTCGTCGACTCGGACATGGCGGTCTGCGAAGTTACTGCATTGCCTTCACGATCGTTTCGCCGTCGGGTCCAGCGCGCTTGGTCCACTCGATGATCAGCTTGCGCCCGACCCGCTCGAATTCGGCCCGCATTGCCTGCGAAGGTTCAACCACCTTGATGCCGTTCTTGGACATGGTGTCCGTCGAGGCCTTGGCGGCCGCCCTGGCCATTTCCCAACCCCGCGCTTCCGCCTGCGCGGCCACCTTCAGCAGCGCAGCCTGGTTCTCCTTGCTCAGGCGCTCGAAAGCCGCTTCATTGACGATGACGGCATTTCGCGGGTGCATGGCATTGACGTCGTAAAACGAACTCAGGTAGTCCCAAGCCTTCGAATCGACACCGATCTGCGGAGACGCAATCATGACCGTGGCCGTACCGGTCATGAAGGCCTGCCCGATCTCGGGTGCCTGAATGGTCACCGGCTGCGCGCCGAGTTCCTCTGCGAAGCGAGCCGTGATCGGGTTATAGGCACGGAATTTGGCGCCTTTCATTGCCGCCAATGAGTCGATGGGTGTCTTCGTGAAAAGTCCGTTGCCGGGCCAGGCCACCGAGTAGAGCAGGCGCATCCCGCTTTTCGCCAGCCGCTGCTCGAGCATGGGTTTCTGTACTTGGTACAGGCGCCACGCCCGATCGAAGCCCGCAGCCAGGAAGGGGATCATGTCGGCTTCATAAACCGCGTCCTCGTTGCCGTGCATCGAAAGCAGGATCTCGCCAATCGGTACAAGGCCGCTTTGCACGGAGCGCTTGATCTCCGGCAGTTTGTAGAGAGAAGCGTTTCCGTGGATCTGAATGTCGATCTCGCCCTTGGTCGCGTTTTTC
The DNA here is from genome assembly GCA_039923815.1 of Caldimonas sp. Lineage (GTDB taxonomy): Bacteria > Pseudomonadota > Gammaproteobacteria > Burkholderiales > Burkholderiaceae_C > Schlegelella_A. The sequence goes on from JBDTCA010000188.1 coordinate 11,300, forward strand.
ACCTCGGCGGCGAACCAGCGCAAATTCTGTGTCTGGAAGTTGGCGTCGTTGTAGCCGGCGGGGAGATCCCACGTGGCCTTGGGCTGCTGCGCGAATGCCGCAGGTGCGGCAAGTGCGGCCACGAGTGCCAGCATCGCTCCGATCGTCTTATTCATGTTGTCTCCTGTCTCGGTTGTTCTGAAATGGACCAGACCGTTAGCTGATCACGTGGCCCCATTTCGTACCCCAGTCCTCACCGATTAAGTCGACCGTCGAACCGTCTTTCTCGAAGAACTTGTTTGCCACTTGAAAGATGGCGACCATGAGTCCGCCTTCCGGCGTGTACGCGGCGTGACGGCTTCCCGACGGCCGGTACACGAACTCGCCGGGACCGACTTCGAGGCCTTTCTCTGGACCTTCCGTGTCGATCAGGCGACCCTCGAGCACGTAGGTCTGCTCCATCAGCGCGTGCTCATGGTCCGGCAGCGAAGCGCCGGGGTCCATCTTGAGCAACACTGTCAACAGGCCGCTCTTGCGATCGACCATCAGCGTCTTGACATAGCAGCCGGGGTATTTGATCGGCTCCCATTCAAGCTCATTGGCGTGGACGACCCGCGAAGCCATCGGGCCCAGGCCGGAGTGATTCTTTGCCTGCGGCGTATATGCGGTGGTCATGTGGTCTCCTCAATACGTTTACGGTCGGTTCCGGGCCGCCGCAATACAACAGCGGTTTCTAATCTCGCCGGCATAGTAGCTCCAAGGTTTGAGGCAAGGTGGACCACGTCAGCCGCGGACCAGCTCGAACCCGAGCACTTCCCCGAGCGTTATGTGCCGCGAGACGAGCGGACACTTGGTCTGAAATAGCAAGTGCCGCGGTCGCGATGACGCATGTCACATCACGCCAACGGTTTCAATGAGTTCCGTGACGAATGCAAAGGCTGCCATTCAATTGCGGTGCACGCAGCGAGCGCCTCACCGCGCGCCGCACGGGCCACGAACCCGGACGCTCAGGAGTGGGTGGCGAAGCGCCGCACCGAAAACGGCTCGATCGGCAAGCGTGTCCTGCCGGTCGTCACGAGGTCGGCGACGATTGAACCGACGATCGGACCGAGCTGGAAGCCGTGCCCCGAAAAGCCGAACGCATGCCAGACGCCTTGCGAGGTGCCGCTCGGTCCGATGACCGGGATGTCGTCAGCCATCAACCCTTCGATTCCGGCCCAGGCGCGAACAATCTCGGCGCCGCGCATTCGCGGGAACAGATCCA
>JBDTCA010000189.1:0-5217 GCA_039923815.1 Caldimonas sp.
GGTCCGACCACCTCGACACGCATGGACAAGTTCACGGAGATGATGCTGGCCGAGACCGGTCTCTTCGCCATGATCGGCAAGGCCGAGCGCGGCCCCGTCGCGATCGAGGCAATCAGGAAGCACCGAAGCGCCTACCTCATGGGCGTCGGCGGCGCTGCCTACCTGGTCTCGAAGGCGATCCGGAAATCGCGCGTGGTCGGCTTCCCCGACCTCGGCATGGAGGCCATCTACGAGTTCGAGGTCAAGGACATGCCGGTGACCGTGGCCGTCGATGCGCACGGCACCTCGGTGCACCAGACCGGGCCGGCGGAGTGGAAGAAGCGCATCGCGGACATTCCCGTCGTCGCCGCCTGAACCGCAGGCGGACGTCGCCCGACCACCGAAACCGCTCGTCAGCCGCGGGGGTGATGCGTGGCGTGCAGCGCCTTCAGGCGTTCGCGGGCGACGTGGGTGTAGATCGTGGTCGTCGAGATGTCGGCGTGGCCGAGCAGCATCTGCACGGCGCGCAGGTCGGCGCCGTGGTTGAGCAGGTGGGTCGCGAAGGCATGGCGCAGCGTGTGCGGTGAAAGCGGCACCGTGATGCCGGCCTTCGCGGCGTGCGCCTTGACCAGCTTCCAGAACATCTGCCGCGTCATCGGACCGCCCCGGCCGGTCACGAAGAGCGCGTCGCTCGCACGGCCGACGAGCACGACCTGGCGCGCTTCGGCAAGGTATCGCTGCAACCAGGACAGCGCCTCTTCACCGAACGGCACCAGGCGCTCCTTCGAGCCCTTGCCGGTGACCCGCAAGGCGCATTCGACGAAGCTCACGTTCACCGACTTCAGGCCGACCAGCTCGCTGGCGCGCAGGCCGCTCGCGTAGAGCAACTCGAGCATGGCCCGGTCGCGCAGGCCCAGCGGTGAATCGACATCGGGCGCGCCGAGCAGGGCCTCGACCTGCGCCTCGCTGAGCGACTGCGGTACGCGCAAAGGCTGGCGCGCGGCGTCGAGCCGCAGCGTCGGATCGGCCGCGATCATGTGCTCGCGCAGCGCCCATCGAAAGAAGCGCCGGAAGACCGTCAGGCGTCGGTTGGCGGTGGTCGCGGTGCTCAAGGCATGGCGCGCGAGAGCGTACTCGCGCAGGTCGGACTCGGTGCTGTCGAGCAGGGCGCGGCCGGAGGTGCCGGCGCGCCACGCCGCGTACAGCGAGAGGTCGCGCCGATAGGCGGCCAGGCTGTTCGCGGCCAGGCCCTCCTCGATCCAGAGGGCGTCGACGAAGGCGTCGATCGCATCGATCGCCGGGACACCCTCGACCGGCATCGCGCTAGTCGAGCGCGAGCTTCTGCGTGGCGGAACGTGAATGGCGATTAGACATGCCTGGACCCCGGTTGGAATTCGCGTGGGCGAGTCTAGCGACCGGGGCGGTGGCCACTGGCACACTCGTTCGATGTCGAGTCCCTTGCTGCTTCTCCCCGACTTTCTCCTGATCGCGCTCGGTTGGCTGATCTGCAGGGCCACGCCGCTCGACCGGCCGGTCTGGGAAGCGGTCGAGCGCCTCGTCTACTACCTGCTTTTCCCGGTGCTGCTCTTCAACTCGATCGTGAAGAGCCCGCTGCAGGCCGGCCAGGCGGCGAGCCTGGCGCTGGCCGGCGTCGGTGCCGTGGCCGCAGGCATCGTCCTGGCGCTGGCGATCGGGCACTGGCCCGGTGTCGACAAGCGCCTGCACGCGTCGGGTGCGCAGACGTCGTTCCGCTTCAACTCCTACATCGCGCTCGCGCTCTCGGAGCGCCTGCTCGGCGCCCAGGGCCTGGCCTGGATGGCGCTGCTGATCGCGCTCAGCGTACCGCTCGTCAACGTCGCCGCGGTCTGGCCGCTGGCGCGCCACGGCGGCCACTCCTATCTGCGCGAGATCGCGCGCACCCCGCTCATCATCGCCACCCTCGCCGGACTCGCGGCCAACGCCGCCGGGTTGACCTTCCCCGACGCGATGGCGACAACGCTGCAGCGCATCGGCGTGGCGGCATTGCCGCTGGGCCTGATGGCTGTCGGCGCCGGCCTCACGTTCGGTGCGCTGAAGGCATCGCCGGGACTGGCGACCGCCTTCCTCGGCATTCGCCACGCCGTGCTGCCGGTGGTCGCACTCGGCCTGTCGGCGCTGCTGGCACTGCCTCCTGCGCAAGCCAGCATCGTGGTGCTGTTCGCCTCGCTGCCGACGGCCTCGAGCGCGTATGTGCTCGCCGCGCGCATGGGCGGCGACGGCAGCTTCGTCGCCGGCATCGTCACCGTGTCGACGCTGCTCGGCATGATCAGCGTGCCGCTCTGGCTCGCCGTGCTGCAGGCCATGCCGCACTGAGTGCGCCGCTCAAGGCGGCGGCAGCGGCGGCCCGGCTTGCGCCAGGGCCCACGTGATGTGCTCCTGCACCAGCGGCGATGCATCGGCGCGGCGGGCTTGCAGGGCGGCGACGATGGCCGGGTCGCCGGTCGAGCGCAGGGCGTTGCCGAGCGCGACCGCGATGTTGCGCAGCCAGCGCTCATGGCCGATGCGGCGGATGGCGCTGCCCTCGGTGAGGCGCAGGAACTCGGCCTCGCTCCACGCCCACAACGCAAGCAGGCTCGGGCCGTCGAGCGCAGGGCGGACGTCGAAGTCGGCGAGCGGGCTCGCCGTCGCGTACTTGTTCCAGGGGCAGGCCAGCTGGCAGTCGTCGCAGCCGTAGATGCGGTTGCCCATCGCGGTGCGGAACTCGACCGGGATCGCACCCTTGGCCTCGATGGTGAGGTACGAGATGCAGCGCCGCGCGTCGAGCTCGTAGGGCGCCACGATCGCGGCCGTCGGGCAGACGTCGATGCAGGCCGTGCACGTGCCGCAGTGGGGCTCGACCGGCGCCGTCTCGGCGAGGGCGAGATCGACGTAGATCTCGCCGAGAAAGAACATCGAGCCGGCGCTGCGGTCGAGCGCCAGCGTGTGCTTGCCGCGCCAGCCGATGCCGCTTTTGGCCGCCAGCTCGACCTCGAGTACCGGCGCCGAATCGGAAAAGACGCGGTGCCCGAAGGGACCGATGCCCGCGGCGATGCGATCGGCGAGCTGCTGCAGGCGCTGGCGAAGCACCTTGTGATAGTCGCGGCCCCGTGCATAGATCGAGACGGCGGCCTGCTCGGGTCGGCCAAGGCGCTGCCACTCGATTTCCTGCCAGCCCGCTTCGGTGGCCCGCGGTAGGTAGTCGAGCCGCGCCGTGATCACGCTGGCCGTGCCCGGCACCAGTTCGGCCGGGCGCGATCGCTTGCTGCCGTGCGCGGCCAGGTAGTCCATGTCGCCATGAAAACCGTTGTCCAGCCAGGCGGCGAAGCGCGGCTCGGCCGAGCCGAGGTCGATGCTGGCGACGCCGATCTGGGAAAATCCGAGCTCGCGACCCCAGTCACGCCATTGCATGAGCAGGGTCGCCGTGTGGAGGGGAGCAACGTGGGTCATTGGATTCAGTGGTGTCGGCGATTCTAGAAACGAGGTCGGCCCTATGGACCGACGAGGCCGCCTGCGCCGAATCGGCACAGGCCATTGCCGCGCGGCCGGCATTGGCCGAGGCCTTCGTCGAGCTGCACGGGCCGCTCGGCGCCGGCAAGACGACCTTCGCCCGCCACCTGCTGCACTCGCTCGGCGTCGAGGGCAGCATCAAGAGCCCGACGTATGCGTTGATGGAGCCCTATCGCGCCGACACCGGCCACGGCGGCTTCGCGATCGCGCACTTCGACTTCTACCGCTTCGATGATCCGCTCGAGTGGGAAGACGCCGGCTTTCGCGATGTCTTCGCCGCGCCGGGACTCAAGCTCGTCGAGTGGCCCGAGAAGGCGGCTGACCAGCTTCCGCGCTGCGACCTGCGCATCGTCATCTCGCCACGAGACGGCGCCGGGGCGGTGATGGGCACGGCCATCGACATGGCCACTGATGACACGGCCGACGGCGCCGATCGTGCTGCACGCGATGTCCGCTTCGAGGCGCTCAGCAAGCGCGGCGTGGAGTTGCTGGCATGACCTCGCCGGGTCGGCGCAGGGCACTTCGCGGCATGGGCGCGCTGGCGATCGGTCTGGGTGCACGTGACATTGCCTGGGGCGCGTCGATCGTCGCCGTGCGCGTCTGGCCGGCCGACGAATACACGCGCGTCACCATCGAGTCGGACGCGCCGTTGACGGCTCGCCACTTCATCGCCGCGGGCCCCGACCGTCTCGTCATCGATGTCGACGGCCTCGAGCTGAGCCCGCAACTGCGCACTCTTGTCGGCAAGGTGCGCTCCGACGATCCGTTCATCGCCGGCGTGCGCGTCGGCCAGAACCAGCCGCGCGTCGTCCGCCTCGTCATCGACCTGAAACAGCCGACGCTTCCGCAACTGTTCGCCCTCGAACCGGTGGCCGCCTATCAGCACCGACTCGTCTTCGACCTCTATCCGACACACGAGCGCGATCCGCTGCTCGACCTGATTCGCGACAAGGAGCGTGCCGAAGCGAAGGCGGCACAGGCCGTGCAGGACGCCCTCGGCGAGTTCATCGGCCGCATGGGCAACGGCCCCGCGCTCGCGACGGCTCCCTACGCCGCCTCGGCGCCCATCGTGGCCCGTGCGGTCCCGTCGCCGGCGGCACCGGCGGGCAAGGAGCCGGTCGGCAGCGTGCTGCCGCCGCTGACGGCACAAGGTCGCATCGACCGCCTCGTCGTCGTTGCGCTCGATCCCGGCCACGGCGGCGAAGATCCCGGCGCGATCGGTCCGAGCGGCCTGCGCGAAAAAGACGTGGTGCTCGCCATCGCGATGCTGCTGCGCGACCGCATCAACGCCAATCCGAACATGCGCGCCATGCTGACGCGCGACGCCGACTTCTTCGTGCCGCTGCACGAGCGCGTGAAGAAGGCGCGCCGAGTCTCCGCCGATCTTTTCGTCTCGATCCATGCCGACGCCTTCCTCAACCCGGAAGCGCGCGGCGCCTCGGTGTTCGCGCTCAGCCAGGGCGGCGCCACGAGCACGGCCGCGCGCTGGATGGCCAACCGCGAGAACGCCGCCGATCTGGTCGGCGGCGCCAACATCCATGCCAAGGACGAGACCGTCCTGCGGACGATGATCGACATGAGCACGACCGCGCAGATCAAGGACAGCATGAAGCTCGGCAGCGAGGTTCTCGGCCAGATCGGCAAGGTCGGCAAGTTGCACAAGGGCAGCGTCGAGCAGGCGAGCTTTGCGGTCCTGAAGGCGCCCGACATTCC
>JBDTCA010000190.1:0-3652 GCA_039923815.1 Caldimonas sp.
TCCAGTCGTCGGCCCAGCCGATGGCGCCGAAGCCGATCGTCACCGCCATCACGATCCAGACGAAGCGGTTCGACCAGTCGAACCAGAGCAGCGTCGAGATGCCGATGCCGAGCAGGATGAGCACGCCGCCCATGGTGGGCGTGCCGCTCTTGGCGTGGTGCGCCTCGATGCCGTAGGAGCGGATCGGCTGGCCGATCTTGAGCTCGGTCAGGCGGCGGATCACCCACGGCCCGAAGGTCAGGCCGATGACGAGCGAGGTCATCGCCGCCATCACGGCGCGGAAGGTGATGTACTGGAACACGCGCATGAAGCCGAACTCCGGCGACAGCGTCTGCAGCCACTGCGCCAGGCTAAGCAGCATGGGCACCTCCGCTGGCCTGGCCGGTAAGCGCCGCGACGACGCGCTCCATCGCCATGAAGCGCGAGCCCTTGACGAGCACCGAAGCGAACGGCGGCGCCTCGCCGATGGCGGCGACGACGGCCGGTGCGTCGGCGAAGGCGCGCGCGCCGGCAAACGGGGCCGTGGTGCTCCCCGCCTCCGGGCCGGCGGCCCAGAGCGAGTCGATTCCGCGTTCGTGCGCGTAGGCGCCGACTTCGCGATGGAAGGCCGGGCCCTGGTCGCCGACTTCGCCCATGTCACCGAGCACGAGCCAGCGCGGCGCCGGCAACGAGGCGAGCACGTCGATGGCGGCGCGCACGGAATCGGGATTGGCGTTGTAGCTGTCGTCGACGAGCGTGCAGGCGACGCCGGCGCGCTCGATGCGCTGCGCCTGCGAGCGACCGCGCACGGCGGCGAAGTTGCTCAAGCCACGCACGACCGCATCGAGCGGCGCGCCGGCAGCGAGAGCCGACGCGGTGGCCGCGAGCGCGTTGCGAACGTTGTGCAGGCCGGGCATGTGCAGCTCGGCCGTGGCGGCGCCCGCGGGCGTGCGCAAATCGATCGACCAGTGGTCGCCTTGCCATTCGGCTGAACCCCTCACGTCGGCGATGACCCCGGCGGCGGTGCCGGACGACGGCGCACGGCCCGGCTCGAGCGCGAAGGTGATCGTGCGGCGGGTGCCGGCGAGCGCACGCCACGTCGCGGCATGGTCGTCGTCGGCCGGGAACACGGCGATGCCGTCGTCGCCGAGCGCCGCGATGGCAGCACCGTTCTCGCGCGCCACGGCATCCACCGACGCCATGAACTCGAGATGCTCGCGCTGCGCGTTATTGACCAGCGCCACGGTCGGCGCCGCGATCGCGGCGAGTCTCGCGATCTCGCCGGGGTGGTTCATGCCGAGCTCGACGACGGCGACGCGGTGGGTCACCGCCGAATGACCACGGCGCAGGCGAAGAAGCGTCAGCGGCAGGCCGATGTCGTTGTTGAAGTTGCCCTGCGTGGCGAGCGACGCCTCGCCGCACCATGCGCGCAAGATCGACCCGATCATCTGGGTGACCGTGGTCTTTCCGTTGCTGCCGGTCACCGCCACCAGTGGCAGGCGCTTGCCGAACCCGGAGCGCCAGCCCGACGCCAGGGCTCCGAGCGCGGCACGCGTGTCCGCCACTTCGAGGCCAGCGAGGCCGGCAGCCTCGAGCCCGTGATCCGCCAGCGCCGCGACGGCGCCCGCGCCTCGGGCCTGCGCCAGGAAGTCGTGGCCGTCGAAGTGGTCGCCGCGCAGGGCGACGAAGAGATCGCCCGTGGTCAGCGTCCGCGTGTCGCTGTGAACCCGATGAAGAGGCGTCGACGGATCGCCGACCAGCCGGGCGCCCGGCACGAGGCGCGCGGCGTCGCCGAGCGTCATCATCGCGCCGGTCACGGAACTCGATGGGCGGATTTCGCCCCGCGTCGCAAGCGCATCGGAAGCGTGTCGGGCATCGGAGAACGGGTGCTTCACGCCGCCGATGTCCTGGTAGTCCTCGTGGCCCTTGCCGGCGATCAGGACGACATCGACCGCGGCCGCCGAGGTCACGGCGTGGCGGATGGCTTCGGCGCGGTTCTCGATCACGTCGACCTCGTCGTGGCCGACGATGCCGGCCAGCACCTGCGAGAGGATGAAGTCGGCCGACTCGTGGCGCGGGTTGTCGCTGGTGACGACGACGCGGCCCGCCAGCCGGCGCGCGATCGCGCCCATCAGTGGCCGCTTGCCGGCGTCGCGGTCGCCGCCGCAGCCGAACACGCACCAGAGCACCCCGCCCCGCGCCTCGGCCAGCGGCGCCAGCGCCGACAACGCCTTCTCGAGCGCATCGGGCGTGTGCGCGTAGTCGACGACCACTTCCGGCCCGGCATCGGCATCGGCGGCAGCGATGCGCTGCATCCGGCCCGGCACCGGCGTCAGCGTGTTGCAGGCGCGCGCCGCATCGGCCAGCGGGATGCCGAGCGCCCGCATCGCGCCGATGACACCGAGCAGGTTCGAGACGTTGTAGTCGCCGATCAGCGGCGTCGAGATCGCGCAGCGCGAATCGCCTTCGATGACATCGAAGGCGATGCCGGCGGTGCCGTGGCGGATGTCGCCGGCGCGCAGGCGGGCGCTGGAGTGCGTCGAGACCGTCCAGGTGTCGACGGCCTGGACCGCAAGCGGCTGCGCCAGCACCGCCGCGAGCTCGACGCCTTGGGCGTCGTCGAGGTTCACGATCGCCGCCTTCAGGCCGGGCCAGGCGAAGAGTTGCGCCTTGGCCTGCCAGTAGGAGGCCATGTCGCCGTGGTAGTCGAGGTGGTCCTGCGTGAAGTTGGTGAACACCGCGACGGCGACGTGCGTGCCGGCGAGGCGGTGTTCGGCGATGCCGATCGACGAGGCCTCGATCGCGCAGGCGCCGACGCCGTGGTCGGCGAAGTCGCGCAGCGCGTTCTGGAGCACGACCGGATCGGGGGTCGTCATGCCGGTGCCGACCATCCCCGGCGGCTCGGCCACCGCCGCGCCACCGAGCGGCGGCTCTCCGATCCCGAGCGTGCCGACGACGCCACAGCGCCGGCCGGTCGAGGCCAGGGCCTGCGCGATCCACCACGCTGTCGAGGTCTTGCCGTTGGTGCCGGTGACCGCGACGACGTCGAGCCGGGCGCTGGGTGTTCCCATGAAGCGGCTGGCAACGTCGCCGGCGGCGGCCTTCAGGCCGCGAAAGGCGGCGACACGTTCGGCATCGAACGCGAAGGCCTCGGCTCCTTCGGCCTCGACGAGGCACGCGGCGGCGCCGGCAGCGAGCGCTTCGGCCACGAAACGCCGACCGTCGACGACGCCACCCGGCCAGGCGATGAACGCATCGCCGGTGCCGACGGTGCGGCTGTCGCTGCGCAGCGCGCGGGTGCCGCGCGCCAGCAGCCATGCCTGTGCAGCCTCGCGCGAGTCGAGCCGCGTCATGGCGTTGCCGCTGCCGGTGGTCGCGTGCGCGCCAGCCATCAGAAGCTCTCCTCTTCGGCCGGCATGTCGCGCGAGATGATCTGCGTCTTGACGTCGACGTCGGGCTGCACGCCCATCATCCGCAGCGTCTGCTGCACGACTTCGCTGAAGACCGGCGCGGCGACGTCGCCGCCATACCACTTGCCGGCCGTCGGCTCGTCGACCATCACCGCGACGATGATCCGCGGGTGCGCGATCGGTGCCATCCCGACGAACCAGGCGCGGTACTTCTTCTCCGCGTAGCCCTTGCCTTCCTGCTTGTAGGCGGTGCCGCTCTTGCC
>JBDTCA010000191.1:0-13397 GCA_039923815.1 Caldimonas sp.
TCTGTCGACGTAAGAGCTCGGGAGCGTCGCGCCGCGTCGCCAAGGAAACGCATGTCGAATCGAACTGCCGCCGCCCTCCGATGGATCGAGCGGGGCCGGGTGCCCGACGGCGTCGTGCGGCTCGGCATCCGGCGGCTGTTGACGGCACGGCTGGCGGAGCTGCACGACGACGACGCGGCCGCCACGGCGGCGCTCGGCGAAGTCTTCGTGCGCGAAATGCGCGAGGCGCCGATCGCGCCCCTGCCCGAGAAGGCCAACGAGCAGCACTACGCGCTGCCGGCGGCGTTCTTCGCCGCCGTGCTCGGGCCGCATCGCAAGTACAGCAGCTGCTTTTGGCCGGCCGACGCGGTCACGCTCGAAGAGGCCGAAGCCGCAGCGCTCGCGGCCACCTGCGACCGCGCCGGCATCGCCGGCGGCCAGCGCATCCTCGAGCTCGGCTGCGGCTGGGGCTCGCTGACCCTCTGGATGGCCGAGCGCTTCCCGACCAGCCACGTGACCGCCCTGTCCAATTCGCGCTCGCAGCGCGAGTTCATCGAAGCAGAAGCGATGCGCCGCGGGCTCGGCAACGTCGAGGTCCTGACGCGCGACATGAACGCCTTCGACACCGCGCAGCGCTTCGACCGCATCGTCTCGGTCGAGATGTTCGAGCACCTGCGCAACTGGCCGCGCGCCTTTGCCAACGTGGCGCGCTGGCTGGCGCCGCAAGGGCGCTTCTTCATGCACGTGTTCGCCCACCGCGGCGCGCCCTACCCCTTCGTCGAGCGCGACGCCAGCGACTGGATGACCCGCCACTTCTTCGCTGGCGGCCTGATGCCGAGCGACGACCTGGCGCTGCGCTTCCAGGACGACCTGCGCCTGCTCGAACGCTGGCGCTGGGACGGCACGCACTACCAGCGCACGGCCGAGGCGTGGCTGCGCAACATGGACCGGCAGCACGCCGATCTGAAGCCGCTGTTCGCTTCGATCTACGGCGCCGAGGCCGACGTCTGGTGGATGCGCTGGCGCCTCTTCTTCATGGCCGTCGCCGAGCTGTTCGGCCATGCCGGCGGCCAGCAGTGGTGGGTCGGCCACTACCTGTTCGAGCGGCGCCCATGACCGGCGAGCTCCGCGTGGCGCTGGAGGCGCTCGCCGTGATCGCGACGCTGTCGCTGGCGACCTGGGCGTTCAGCGTCGTGCGCCGCGATGCCAGCCTGGTCGACCGGATGTGGCCGGTCTTCATCGCCAGCGCCGCCTCCGTCTACTGGATCCGGCTGCCTGCCGAGGGCACGCGCGCCGTCTGCCTGCTCGCGCTCGGACTCGCCTGGGCGCTGCGCCTCTGCGTCTACATCACGCGGCGCAACTGGGGCCACGGCGAGGACCGTCGCTACCAGGCGATCCGCGCCCGCAACCAGCCGAACTTCGCGCTGAAAAGCCTCTATCTCGTGTTCGCGGTGCAGGCGGTCCTTGCCTGGGTCGTGTCGGCGCCGTTCCTCGTCGGCATGGCGGGCTCGCGACCGTTCGGCGCGCTCGACGGGCTCGGCGCCGCGATCACCGCTTTCGGGATCGCCTTCGAAGCCATAGGCGACGCCCAGATGCGCCGCTTCAAGGCCGATCCGGCGCAGCGCGGCCAGGTCATGGACTGCGGGCTCTGGCACTACACCCGCCACCCGAACTACTTCGGCGAGGCCTGCGTCTGGTGGGGGCTGGCCGTGATGGCGGTCTCGGCTGCGGGGCTCGCCGGCACCTGGGCGCTGATCGCGCCCGTCGTCATGACCTTCCTGCTGCTCAAGGTGTCGGGCGTGAGCCTGCTCGAGCAGGACATCACCGAGCGCCGCCCCGCCTACCGCGACTACATCGAGCGCACACCCGCATTCATTCCCGGCCGGCCCCGGCCTCGGCACTGATTCGACCTTTCGAGAACCCGACATGATCAAACGCTTTTCTGCAAGTCTTGCTGCCGCCGCGCTCGTCGCCGCCTGTGCGTCGCCAACCGGCACGGCGCCTGCACCCGTGGCGCTCGTACCTGCCGTCGACCTGGCCCGCTTCATGGGCGACTGGTACGTGATTGCCGCGATTCCGACCTTCTTCGAGCGCAATGCCTACAACCCGGTCGACCATTACGTGCTCGATGCCGACGGCACGGTGGCGACGACGTTTTCGTTCAACGACGGTGCCTTCGACGGGCCCGCCAAGCGCTACCCGTCGCGCGGCTTCGTCGTCGCCGGCAGCGGCAACGCCGTGTGGGGCCAGCAGTACGTCTGGCCCCTCAAGGCCGACTTCCGCATCTCGTATCTCTCCCCCGATTACAGCCAGGTCGTCGTCACGCGCGAGAAGCGCGACTACGTGTGGGTCATGGCGCGCACGCCGACCCTGCCGAGCGCCGACCTCGACCGGCTGACCGCCTTCGTCGCAGCGCAGGGCTACGACATCAGCCGGCTGCGCCGCATGCCGCAGGCGCCCGCGCGCTGACTCGAATTTCTCCGGAGCCGACATGAACCTGAAGCAGACCCTGATCGCCTACGCCACCACGGGGCTGGCCTTCCTCGCCCTCGACGCCGTCTGGCTGACGACGATGGCCGACCGCCTCTACCGGCCCGCCCTCGGCAACCTGATGCTCGAGCGCTTCGCGGCCGCCCCGGCGATCGCGTTCTATCTCGTCTACGTCGTCGGCATGGTCGTGTTCGCCGTCATGCCGGGTCTCGAAGCGCAGCGCTGGACGACGGCGCTCGGCCATGGCGCCCTGCTCGGCTTCGTCGCCTATGCGACCTACGACCTGACCAATCAGGCGACCCTGCGCGACTGGCCGTGGCGCGTGACGCTGGCCGATCTCTGCTGGGGCAGCTTCGCGACCGCGGCAGCGGCAGCGGCCGGGTGCCGCCTGACCGCCTGGCTGACCGACGCGACGTCGATGCCCTGAGTTCCGGCGCTACATGCCGACCAGCGCGCCGAACACCTGCGCGACCCGGCCGTCGAAAGCGACACGGCCCTCGACCGACGCCAGGCAGATGCATTCGCCGCCGGCCTCGACGACGGGCTGGTGATGGACGGCGTCGTCGGCGCCGTCGAAGTCGCCGGCATCGAACCGGGCCCGGCCGTCGTCGAAGGCGCCGTGCAATACCTGCGTCAGCTCGAGGCCGCGATGGCTGTGCAAGGGCAGGTTCTTGCCGGCCGCGATCCGCAGCAGGAAGACGTTGGCCGCGGGGTCGTCGGCCAGGCGCAGGCGGCTCCACCGCATGCCGGGCCCGAGCCAGCGCCAACCGGCCGGTGTGCAGCCGGCCAGGCTCTGCGGCCAGCGCATGCCGGTCGGCAGGCTGCCCAGGAAGCGCGCGGCGGCGCGCGAGTGAGCGGGCGAGGTGGCGTGAGCGGGCGGGGCCGCCGGCGCCGATGCGTCAGCCGTCGCACTGAGCTCGTCGATGCGCGCGAGCGTTCGCACCAGCGCCTCCGCTGCCAGGACGGCCGGCTCGGCAGCCTCCAGCAACGCGCCGCCGACAGCCTCGTACTGACCCAGGCGGGCGCGGCATCGAGGGCAAAGCTCGAGGTGCGTCGCGGTCACGACCGCGGGGCCGCAGGCGAGCCGCCCGGCAGCCAGGGCCGCCAGAAGGACTTCGTCGGGGTGATGCTGGATCATGGTTCCATGGCGTCGATCAGGCGACGCAGGTTGTTCACGGCGAGCCGCATGCGTGACTTCACGGTGCCGAGCGGTATCCGGAGATCGTGGGCGATCGCCGCGTGCGCCTGGTCGGCGAAATAGGAGAGCTCGACGATGCGGGCCTGCTCGGCCGGGAGCTGTTGCAGCGCCGCACGAACGCGACGCTCGCGTTGCGCCGCGCCGAGTTGCTCGTCGGGCGCCGGCGCCGGGTCGGGCAGTTCGGCGAGTTCGCCATCGCCGACTTCCGCCGCCTCGGCGCCACCGCGCCGGTGGCTGTCGATGCGCAGGTTGCGGGCAATCGTGAAGAGCCAGGTCGAGACGCCGGCGCGCGACGGGTCGAAGCTCGCCGACTTGCACCAGAGCACGACCATCGCCTCCTGCGCCAGCTCCTCGGCCTTGGCCGCCGCCGTACCGCCTCGAACCAGATACGTCGCGATGCGCGGCGCGAAGTGCTTGAAGAGCAGCGCGAAGGCCTGGCGGTCGCCGTGTGCGCCGACCGCGGCCACCAACTCGCTCAACTCCGTGTTCGTCGGCATCGCTCCCCGGCCTCGCTGCGCCGTCACGAGTGTCAGCGCAGGCGTGCGCGCAACAGTCCGCGAAGTGACCGATCGTGCGATGCCCATGCGCTGTCTACGTCGACGCGCGCGGATTGGATCACAGCGCCGCCGGGCGTGATCCAAAACGGCAGCCATCGCGTACAACCGGGAGGCGCTCCTCGCCGTCCACCCGAAGGACGGCGACAAGCCGCCGCAACGACCACGATGACCCCTGCCACGCCCAACGAAAGCGAAGCCCCGACCGCGCTCAGCATCGGCGTCGTCGGCTCGGGCATTTCCGGTCTGGCCGCCGCCTGGTTGCTGTCGAAGCGCCACCGTGTCACGCTCTACGAAGCCGATGCGCGCCTCGGCGGCCACAGCCACACGGTCGACGTGACGCTGAGCGGCGTGCCGGTTGCCGTCGACACCGGCTTCATCGTCTACAACGAGCCGGCGTATCCAAACCTGACGGCCCTGTTCGCCGAGCTCGGCGTGACGACGAAGGCGTCGGAGATGTCGTTCGCCGTCAGCCTCGACGACGGCGCCCTCGAATACGCCGGCGGCGACCTGCGCGGCCTGTTCGCGCAGCGCGGCAACCTCGTCAACCTGCGCTTCTGGTCGATGCTGCGCGACCTCGTCCGCTTCTATCGCAACGCACCGCTCGATGCGGCGCGCGTCGGCCTCATGCCGCTCGACGACTATCTCGACCGCCACGGCTACGGCCGCGCCTTTCGCGAAGACCATCTGTATCCGATGGCGGCCGCGATCTGGTCGACACCGGCGTCGCAGATCGGCCGCTACCCGACCGAGACCTTCGTTCGCTTCTGCGAGAACCACCACCTCCTGACGCTCGGCGAGCGCCCGGCCTGGCGCACCGTCGCCGGTGGCAGCCGTGAATACGTGCGCCGGCTCGCCGCCGCGCTCGGCAGCCAGGACGTGCGGATGTCGAGCGCCGCGCTCGAGATCCGACGCGATGCCGGTGCGGCCGTCGTCGTCACGGCGGCCGGCCCGGTGCGCCACGACCACGTCGTCGTCGCGGCCCACGCCGACCAGGCGCTGCGCCTGATCGCCGAGCCCAGCGCCGATGAGCGTCGCCTGCTCGGCGCCTTCGCCTACACCCGCAACCGCGCAGTGCTGCACAGCGATCCGGCGTTGATGCCGCACCGGCGCGCCGTGTGGTCGAGCTGGAACTACGCCTCCGACCGGCGCCGGCCCGACGGGCTCTGCGTCACCTACTGGATGAACCGCCTGCAGGGCATCGACGATGCGCTGCCGCTGTTCCTGACCCTGAACCCGATCCACGAACCGCGGCCCGGGCTGCACCACCGCACCGAGGTCTACGAGCACCCGCTCTTCGACACGGCCGCCATTCAGGCGCAGCGCGAACTGTGGTCGCTGCAAGGCTGCCGGCGCACCTGGTTCTGCGGTGCCTACTTCGGCTCCGGTTTCCACGAAGACGGACTGCAGGCGGGGCTGGCCGTCGCCGAGGCGATCGGCGGCGTGCGCCGGCCGTGGTCGGTGCCGGCCGAGTCGTCGCGCATCCACCTCGCCGCAGCGGCCGACCACCATTCGGCGGTGGCGGCATGACGGCCGCCAGCGCTGCCGTCGAGGTGTCGGCGCTCTACACGGGCGCCGTCATGCACCAGCGACTGCGGCCGCGACGGCACCGCCTGCGCTACCGCATGTACTCGCTGCTGCTCGACCTCGACGAGCTGCCGGCGCTGGCCCGGCGCCTGCGCCTGTTCTCGATCGACCGCTTCAACCTGTTCAGCCTGCACGAGCGCGACTACGGCGAGCTCGGCAGCGATCCGGCAAGTGGCGGCGGCCTGCGCCAGCACGTCGATCGTCAACTCCACCAGGCCGGGCTCGCACCGGCAGCCCGCGTCAGCCTGCTGACGATGCCGCGCATCCTCGGCTATGCCTTCAACCCGCTCAGCGTCTACTTCTGCCGGGCTGCCGACGGCGCGCTGCAGACGCTGCTCTACGAAGTCAACAACACCTTCGGCGAGCGCCACACCTACCTGATCCCGGTCGATGCCGGCGCCCACGAAGGCGAGCGCATCGTGCAGCGCTGCGCGAAGCAGTTCCGGGTCTCCCCCTTCCTCGCCCTCGACCTGGATTACGTCTTCAGGATCGAGGCGCCGCAGCCCGAGCGCAGCGCCATGAGCATCGGCGTCGTCGCCCACGACGCCGCGGGTGCCCTCCTCAACGCGCGCTTCGACGCGGTCCGCCACCGCCTTGACGACGCGGCGCTGGCACGTGTGTTCTTCAGTCATCCGCTGCTGACGCTGAAGGTCATCGTGGCGATCCACTGGGAAGCCATCCGACTGGCCCTGAAAGGGGTTCGCCTGCAGGCCCGGCCGGCGGCGCCGGCAGGGCCACTCACCATCGTCAAGCCTTCCGACTCATGACCGAACCGAGCCCCGCCGCCTCCACGGCCCGCATGTCCCCGCAGGGTGAGACGGTCCGCCCGAACGCGCCGTCGGTTGGCACCTGGCTTCACTGGCCGCTGCGACGATTGCTGCAGCGCCTGGTGCGCCAGGTCGCGTGCGGCTCGATCGACGTCAAGCTTCCCGATGGTCAACGCCTGAGCGGCCGCGGCGCGCTGCCGGGCCCGCACGCGGCGATGGTGGTGCAGCGCTGGCGCACCTTGTGGCGGCTGGTGCTGGGCGGCGACATCGGTCTTGCCGAGTCGTATCGCGACGGCGACTGGACCAGCCCCGACCTGCCGGCACTGCTCGAGTTCGGCATCCGCAACGAAGCGGCCTGGAGCGGCACGCTCGATGCCTCCCGGCCGGCGCGCTGGCTCGGCCGCGCCATCCACGTGGCCCGCGCCAACACGCGCCGCGGCAGCCGCCAGAACATCGCCTTCCATTACGACCTCGGCAACGCCTTCTACGCGCGCTGGCTCGACCCGGAGCTGATCTATTCGAGCGCCCTCTACACCGACCCGGCGCAGTCGCTCGAGCAGGCGCAGGCGAGCAAGCTCGAGCGTGTCGCCGAACTGCTCGAGCTCGACGCGCTGCCCGTCAAGGCCCGCGTGCTCGAGATTGGTTGCGGCTGGGGCGCCCTGGCCCTGCACCTGGCGCAGCAGCACGCCGCGCACGTCGTCGGCCTGACGCTCTCGGCACAGCAGCTCGCGCATGCGCAGAAACGTGTCGCCGACGCCGGCCTGTCCAAGCAGGTCGATCTGCGCCTGCAGGATTACCGCGACGCCACCGGCCAGTTCGACCGCATCGTCTCGATCGAGATGCTCGAGGCGGTCGGCGAGCGTTTCTGGCCGGTCTACTTCGAGACGCTGCGCCAGCGGCTGCGTCCCGGCGGCGTTGCCGTCGTCCAGGTCATCACCATCGCCGACGCCCACTTCGACAAGTACCGGCGCGGCATCGACTTCATCCAGCGCTTCATCTTCCCCGGTGGCATGCTGCCGTCGCCCGGTGCATTGCAAACCGCGGCCGCGCGTGCCGGCCTGGTCATCGAGACAGATGTCTGCTTCGGCCGCGACTACGCGACCACGCTCGTCGAGTGGCGGAGCCGCTTCGTGAACGCATGGCCTCAGATCGCCGAGCTCGGCTTCGACAACGCCTTCCGCCGACTCTGGGAGTACTACCTCTGCTACTGCGAAGCCGGCTTTCGATCGGGCAAGGTCGACGTCGGTCTCTACACGCTGAGGCATTCGGCCACGGCCGTCTGACCGACGGCGGCGATCCCCTTCCCGCGCGACCGTCGACCGGCGCTCGCTGCCGCGCCGTCGACTCTCTTTCCCCATCCGCCCCGGCTCGCGCGGAGAATCGACACCCGGCCGAGGCGCGCCACGTGCCCGGACCGGGCCCTCTCTCCGGAACCATCGTCCTCACTCCAGTCGCGACCATGAACAAGCCACTGACCCGCGCCGAAGTCGCGCCTGAAACCACCTGGGACCTCGCCGACCTGTTCGCGACGCGCGAGGCGTGGCTCGCCGAGCTCGCTGCCATCGAGCGGTCGATCCAGACCGTCGTGCAGCACGAAGGCCGGCTCGCCGCAGGCCCGGCCGTGCTGCTCGCGTGCCTCGACGCGCGCGACGACCTGCAGGCCCGGCTCGACCGCGCCGCCACTTTCGCCAGCCTGCGCGAGGCGGAGGACGGCAGCAATTCCGAGCACCAGGCCGACCAGTCGATCGCGGCCGCGCTCTGTGCGCGCCTGGACGCCGCCATCGCCTTTGTCGACACCGAGATCCTGGCGCTGCCCGAAGGCACGCTCGCCGCGTGGCTGCGCGATGAGCCGTCATTGGCCGTCTACCGGCCGACCCTCGACAAGCTCGCGGCCCTGCGGCCCCACATGCTCTCTGCCGAGACCGAGCGCGTGCTGGCAAGCCTGGGCGAAGTGCTCGACGCGCCCTACATGATCTACAACCGCACCAAGACCGGCGACATGGCCTTCGCGCCGTTCACCGACTCGGCCGGTACCACGCACCCGAACTCGTTCAACCTCTACCAGTCGACCTACGAGACCGCCGGCGACACCAGCGTGCGCCGCGCAGCGTGGGCGTCTTTCAACGCCGGGCTCGCGCCTTACCAGCACACGCTGGGTGGCACCTTCGCCACGGAGATTGCCCGCAACATCGTGCTCGCCAGGGTGCGCGGCTACGAAAGCGCCGAGCACTACCTGCTGCACCAGCACCAGATTCCCTTCGAGCTCTACACCAACGTGCTCGACACCATCCAGGCCGAGCTCGCGCCGCACATGCAGCGCTACGCGCGCCTGCGCCGGCGCGTGCTCGGGCTCGACACGCTGCTGTACTGCGACGTCAAGGCGCCACTCGATCCGGGCTACGAGCCGCCGCTGGCGTTCGACGACACCGCCACGCTGCTCGCGGAAGCGCTCGCGCCGCTGGGCGCCGACTACGTGGCCCTGGTGCGGAGCGCCTTCCAGCACCGCTGGATCGACCGCGCCGACAACGCCGGCAAGGCCTCGGGCGCGTTCTGCGCCACGCCCTACGGCACGCACTCCTTCATCCTGATGACGTGGGCGAACTCCATGGGCGGCGCGTTCACGCTCGCCCACGAGCTCGGCCATGCCGGGCACTTCATGATGGCCGGGCAGCACCAGCGCCGCGCCAACACCGAGGTGGCGATGCCCTTCGTGGAGGCGCCGTCTATCATGAACGAGGTGCTGCTGGCCCGCCACATCCTGGCCGGCACCAGCGACCCGCGCATGCGCCGCTGGGTCCTGACGCAGGTGCTCGGCACCTACCACCACAACTTCGTCACCCACCTGCTCGAGGCCGAGCTGCAGCGGCAGATCTATCGGCTCGCCGAAGGCGGTCAGCCCGTGACCGCCGCGCTCCTCAACGAGCGCAAGCGCGCCATCCTGCAGGACTTCTGGGGCGACACGGTCGAGATCGACGACGGCGCCGCGATGACCTGGATGCGCCAGCCGCACTACTACCTCGGCCTGTACCCGTACACCTATTCGGTCGGCCTGGTCGCGGCGACGGCACTCGCGGAGAAGTCGAATCGCGAGGGCGATGCCGTGTTGTCGCGGTGGCTCGTCGTGCTGCGCGCGGGTGGCACGTTGCCGCCGCTGGAGTTGATGCGGCAGGTTGGAATCGATCTGTCGTCGGTGCAGCCGATCCGGGATGCGGTGGCCTATGTGGGGCGGATGATCGAGGAGCTCGAGGCGAGCTTCTGAATCCGCGCCGTCTGTCGCACTCGCACAACGGACGACTCCTCGCGAAATAGTTGGCATCGTTTCTGGACGCCGACGCTCCTACGAAGGCCGGGATGAGCGACCCTCAGGTCGTTCGCGACTCGCTTCACGCTCGTGCGTGGATCTTCAATGGCCACACTCATTCCAGCCATCGGCACTTGCGCGTCGCGCATGACCTCCGGAGAGCGCCGATTTGCCGAGCGAATCGAGCAGAAGCTCGACGACGACTACCTCGCCTGGTACGACGTACCCGTCGGCCCGAAGAACGCCCACCCCGACTTCGTCGTCTTGCACCCTCGACGTGGACTGCTTGTCCTCGAAGTGAAGGACTGGCGACTGGACACCATCCGGAACGCCAGCAAGCAGACGTGGGACATTGCACCCGACGGTGTACCGAAGACAGTCTCCAACCCCTTGGAACAGGCGCGGCACTACGCACACCAGACCATCGACGCCCTGGCCAGGGATGCCCAGCTTGTGCATCCGGCAGGTATGCAGCAAGGCAAGGTGTGCTTCCCATGGAGCTATGGCGTGGTGCTCGGCAATATCACGCGCAGGCAGTTCGACGACGCCGGGCTCGCTGGCGCCATCGAACCACACCGTGTGATCTGCAAAGACGAGATGACCGATACGGTCGACGCAGAGGCCTTTCAAAGCCGCCTGTGGGACATGTTCCCCACCATGATGCGTGGCGTGCTCACTCTCCCGCAGATCGATCGCGTGCGCTGGATCCTCTTCCCCGAAGTGCGCATTTCCCCGCAGCTCGGACTGTTCGGCTCCGCTGGCTCGGATGACGACCTGCCTGACCTGATGCGCGTGATGGACCTGCAACAGGAACAGCTCGCCCGCAGCCTTGGCGACGGGCACCGCGTGATCCACGGGGTGGCCGGCTCCGGCAAGACGCTCATCCTCGGGTACCGCGCTGAGCAGCTTGCGCAGACGGCCTCGGCTAGCAAGCCGATCCTCATCCTTTGCTACAACGAGCCGCTGGCCGCGAAGCTTGATGCGGTGATGTCGGCCAAGGGCTTGAGCGACCGGGTGCTCGTGCGCAACTTCCACCGATGGTGCCGCCAGCAGCTCGTGACCTTTGGCCAGACCGTGCCGCAGGGCAGGGGCATGTTCGACGCGATGATCGAGAACGTGATCCGCGGCGTGGAGCGCGGACAGATCCCCGGAGGGCAGTACCAGGCCATCCTGATCGACGAGGGCCACGACTTCCAGCCGACATGGTTGAAGTTGGTGACGCAGATGGTCGACCCGACCACCAACAGCTTGCTGCTGCTCTACGACGACGCGCAGAGCATCTATGAGCGTGGTCGCAGTAAGCAGTTCAGCTTCAAGAGCGTGGGCATCCAGGCGCAGGGACGCACGACCATCCTGCGGATCAACTACCGCAACTCGAAGCAGATCCTCCAGACTGCGAGCCAGGTCGCCGCCGAATTTCTACGCGCGGAAGACACGGGCGAAGACGGCGTGCCTCGCGTGCATCCCATCAGCTGCGGCAAGGAAGGCCGCCCTCCTTTGATCATTCGCCTGCCGAACTTACGCGACGAGGCCACCAAGGTCGCGGACCTGCTCGCTGATGCACACCAGCAGGGCCATGGCTGGGGCGAAATGGCGGTGCTGTGCCGCCATCACGACGAAATCGAGCGATGCGCCGATGCGCTGAAGCGACGCCGATTGCCGCATCAGGTGAGGAAAAGCTCCGGCAGCTACGACCCAACAACCGACACCATCAAGGTGATGACGATGCACGTGAGCAAGGGGTTGGAGTTTCCTGTAGTCGCACTGGTCGGTGTCGGCTGTATGCCGGGTCCGAAAGAGAACGAAGCCGACGAAGCCAAGCTTTTCTACGTCGCAGCGACCAGAGCAACGAACGCGCTTTACATCACGCTGAGTGGGCAGGGCCACTTCGCAAGTCGGCTTCCTAACTCGGTTCTGGAGACTTATCCGGCGCTGGCCTGATCGAAATTGCCGGCTTACTTCCGGAACCTGGAACAGCGCGGCGACACACGAGGTGCTGCGGGTCCGACCTACCCGGACCCGCATCACTGACTCGTCCAGCCAAGCGCGGCGTTCGGCGGCCTCTCACGGACCCAACTCATTCGTCGAGACGCAGGGGCTGGCGCGCGGCGACACAGCCGGCAATCCGGGGATTCGCCTGCTCCACGAGACGCTTTCGCTGGGCCTCGATGGCCGGGTAGGTCCAGTCGGGATGCTCGGCCTTGAGCTGGATGGCGAGGTCGGTGCCGTAGGCACCACGCAGGCTTTCGCGCCACACCACGTCGGTCGGCACCGGGCCCCAGTCCGCGCGGAAGAAGTCGAACTCCTCGAGACGCGTGACGTCCGGGCCCACCGCATCGAGCACGAGGACGCCGTCGCTCGCCAGCAGCCGGTCGCCCTTGCGCAGCTTGTAGCGGTAGACGATGCGGCCGGGGTGCGACCGATCGACCCGGTTGGCGAGCTGGTAGGTCACATCCGGCAGGAAGAACACCGGCGGCCGCTGCGTCCACGACGCCACGAAGAACTCGCTGTCGTGGGGCTCGGCAAGCAGGTGCACATCGACCGTGTCGGGAAAGAGGTCGCGGTAGTGCGCCACGTCGTCGAGCACGCGCCCCACCGCTGCGAGCGGCGCCTGGATCGTCAGGCGATGGTGCAGCCCGATGATCGAAGCCGAGCCCGGAGTCGCCAGGCACTCCAGCAGCGTCGACGGCACTTCGCCGCGCGGCGACCTCCATCGCGCCAGCACGCGTGTCAGGTACTCCGTATAGACGTTGTCAGGACCATCGACGGCCCCTTGCGGAGCCGTTGCGAACACAGCCGGCGCAGCGCAGCCGCTCACCAGCAGTGCGACCGCCATGCGGCACCATGCGCGACACCGATCGGCAACGCTCGCCATCAGTCGGGCTGGCCCCTCAGCGACACGTGACCGGCGCGAAGGTTGCCGGCTTCATCTCTGTTCCGGCCACTTTCGCCGGCGCGGCGCCGCACAGAAACTCGCGATAGCTCTTCGGGACCAGTCGGGCGAGAAGCGCGCCCAGGGTCCGGTCGATGTCGCGCAGGGTCGACGCGCGTGCCAGGTCCTGCGGGTGCAACGCCAGCCGCGTGTCGGCCGGCGCCCGCGCCGCCTGCCAGCGTGCGTGCGCGCCGGTGAGCGCGGCCTCGACGGCCGTCAACGATCCGAAGCCGATCAGGCGCCGGGCGAGCAGTCGCGCCTCGAATTCGATGCCGCCCATCTGTTCGACGAAGCCGAAGCCTGCCTCGCGCACGACGCTGCGGGCCGCGGCCGACATCAGCCAGGCGGGGGCCACGAAGCCATCGGCCGACAGCCCGGCCCGGGTGAAGATCTCGCCGGCGGAGGCAAGGCGCCGGCGGGCATCGGCCTCGTCGCTCAGAAGCAGCTCGCCCTGCCCGCGTGCGAACGCGCGCGCCCAGGCCCATTGCACCGGCGTGCGCGGCCGGCCGGCCATCACGTGCGTGCAGCCGTGCAGGCAGAGCGTCGCGCCCTCGTCGACGAGGCCGCGCAGCCAGCGGATGGTGGCCGG
>JBDTCA010000192.1:0-3718 GCA_039923815.1 Caldimonas sp.
TGGCTCGGCGGCTTCACCTTCGTGCAGGCGAAGCTGCGCACCAACGGCGGCGTGGTGCCGATCGTGCAGCGCGCCGAAGACGCCAGGTTCACCAGCCGCTTCATCGTGCCGATCGACAGCCCCGCCAGGACGCTCACCGATCTGAAGGGCAAGACCTTTGCCTTCGGCGCGCCGTCGTCCACGTCGGGCAGCCTGATGCCGCGCTATTACCTGCTGAAAGCCGGCATCGATCCCGAACGCGATTTCAAGTCGGTGGCCTTCTCGGGCGCGCACGACGCCACCGTCGCCTTCGTGGCGGCCGGCCGGGCCGAGGCCGGCGTGCTCAACGCGTCGGTGATGGACAAGCTCGTGGAGGCCAAGAACCCGAACGTCGCGAAGGTCCGCGTGCTCGCCGTCACGCCGCCCTACTTCGACTACAACTGGACCGTGCGGCCCGGCCTCGACCCCGCCCTCACGAAGAAGCTGACCGAGGCCTTCCTCAAGCTCGACGCCGCCAACCCGGCCGACAAGGAAATCATGGACCTCCAGCGCGCCTCGAAATTCCTGCCGACGCAGACCTCCAACTACGACGGCATCGAGCAGGCCGGCAAGTCGGCCGGCCTGATCAAGTAAGGCCGCTGCGCAGCCATGAGCGTGCGGCTCGACGGCACGGGCCTCGTTCATCCGAACGGCCATCGCGCCCTGCACGGCGTGACGCTGGCGCTGGCCGCCGGTGAACGCGCTGCGGTGATCGGCCCTTCGGGCGCCGGCAAGACCACGCTGGTGCGCGTGCTCGGCACTTCGCTGCGGCCGGGCGAAGGTTCGGTGGAGGTGCTCGGCGCCCGGCCGTGGCAGCTCGGTGCGGGCGAGCTGCGCCGGTTGCGTGCACGCATCGGCGTCGTCCACCAGGCGCCGCCGATTCCGCCACGGCTGCGCGTCGTCAGCGCGGTGCTGGCCGGCCGTCTCGGCACCTGGACGGCGTGGCGCGCGCTCGCCTCGCTGGTCCGCCCGAGCGACCTCGAAGGTGCCCACGAGGCGCTGGCGCAGCTCGGCCTCGGCGATCGCCTGTTCGATCGCTGTGACCGGCTCTCGGGCGGGCAGCTGCAACGCGTCGGCATCGCGCGCGTGCTGTACCAGCGGCCGGCGTTGATGCTTGCCGACGAGCCGGTCTCTGCGCTCGACCCGACACTGGCCGACGAAGCCGTGGCCGCGCTCGTGGCCCAGAGCGAGGCGACCGGGGCCACGCTTGTCGCCTCGCTGCATGCCGTCGACCTGGCGCTCAGGTGGTTCCCGCGCATCGTCGGCATGCGGGCCGGCGAGGTCGCCTTCGACCTGCCGTCGCGCGAAGTCACGTCGACGCTGCTCCACGAGCTCTACGCGTCCGAGGGCCGCACGTTGCCGCTGCAGGGTGAGGTCGACCCGCCGCCACTCGCCATCGTTCGCACGGCCTGTCGGTGAGCGCCGCCGTGCTCGCCGGCTTCGGCACCGCACCGAAGCACGACCCGGCCGCGAAGGGCCGGCTCGGCGCCGCGCTGCTCGTGCTGCTCGCGCTCTGGCCGCTGCTGGTGCTGGCCGAGTTCAAGCCGTGGCTGCTGTTCGAGCCCGGCCACCTGTCGGTGATGCTCGGCTTCGTCGCCGGCTTCTTCCCGCCGGCCCACGACGCCGCCTTTCTCACCCTGCTCGGCCGCGCGACGCTCGAAACGCTGGCCATCGCGACGGCAGGCATCGCGCTCGCATTCCTCGTCGCCGCGCCGCTCGGCGTCCTGGCCGCACGCTCGCTCGCGGTCGCGCGCATCGGCCCCGGCCCCGGCCTGGCCGCCGACGCGGCAGTTCGCACCGTGGTGCGGGCGCTGCTCACCTTCCTCCGCGCCATCCCTGAAGTGGTGTGGGCCCTTGTCTTCGTGCGCGTGTTCGGCCTCGGCCCGGGAGCGGGCGTGCTGGCGCTCGCAGTCACCTACGGCGGCATGCTCGGCAAGGTCTATTCCGAGATCCTCGAATCGGGCGACACCCGGCCGGCGCGCGCGCTTCTCGAGGCCGGCAGCCCACGCCTCGTCACCCTGTTCTACGCCCTGGTGCCGGGCACCGCGCAGGAGCTGGCCTCGTACACGGTCTACCGCTGGGAATGCGCGGTGCGCGCGTCGGTGGTGATGGGCTTCGTGGGTGCCGGCGGGCTCGGCCAGCTGATGGACCAGTCGATGAAGATGCTCAACGGCGGCGAGGCCAGCACCATCCTCATCACCTTCTTGCTGCTCGTGATCGTGGCCGACGCCATGAGCGTCGCGATCCGCAGGGTGCTGGCATGAACGGCGGCGCGGTGCGGGCGACGCTGCCGGCGGCGCCGCCGATGTGCTCGCGCTGCGTCATGCTCGGCGTGGCCGTGCTCGCCGCCGTGGCCGCGAGCTTCGCCTACCTGTCGGTCGACTGGCGCGCTCTCTTCAGCGCCTCGTCGTTGCGGTTGATGGCGAAGTTCATTGCCGAGTTCTTCCCGCCCGATCTCTCGCCCGCGTTCGTGACCAAGGCCGCGTGGGGCACATTGCAAACGTTCGCGGTGGCCGCCATCGGCACGCTGCTCGCCGTCTTGGCCGGCGGCCTCGTCGCCCTCCCGGCCTCGGGCCGACTTGGCCCTGCGGCCCGCCTCGCGGCTCGCTTCCTCCTCAACTTCCTGCGCAGCGTGCCCGAGCTGGTGTGGGCCGCGCTGATGGTGCTCGCGGCCGGCCTCGGCCCGTTCGCCGGTGCGCTCGCGCTGGCGTTGCACACCACCGGTGTGCTCGGCCGCCTCTATGCCGAGAGCCTGGAGAACGCGGCGCCGGGGCCCGAGCTTGCGCTGCGCGAGAGCGGCGCTTCACGCATCACCGCGTTCTGCTACGCGACGCTGCCGCTGGTGCTCACACAGGGCGTGGCCTACGCGCTCTATCGGCTCGAGATGAACATACGCATGGCCGCGATGCTCGGCTTCGTGGGTGCCGGTGGACTCGGTCAATTGCTCTATTTCCACCTCTCGATCTTCCAGCAGGCCCAATCGGCGACGCTGCTGATCGCCATGTTCCTGCTCGTCTTTGCGGTCGATTCGATGAGCGGCTGGCTGCGGGCCCGGCTCGCCCCCGCGCACGGCTGAACGACGCTCCGGCGCCGCTCAGTCGGTCGACAGCTTCAGATCCGCGCGCGGCGTCCAGCCGTCGTCGCTGCCGGTCGTCTTCGGGGCGCCGAGGAAGAGTCGGTCGGTCGGCAGCTTCTGCGCCGCGAGGTAGTCGCGAACGACGACGCCGCGCCGCACCGCGAGCTGCTGCATCGCCTCGTCGCTGACGGTGATGCCGGCCAGCAGCAAGGCCTCCATCTCGGCAGTGGGCAGGTCTTTGGCGAGGCCGACCGCGTTTTTCGGCTTGACGATGTCGGCGCGTTTGTAGACCTCTGTCAGCAATGCCGGATATTCGGCGTCGCTCACCGTCACCTCGGCGCTGGTCGCCGCGCCGGCGGCGAGGCCGGCGCGGCGCTTCTCTGCGCGCACGAGCTGCTGCAGCCGCGCGCGCTTCCAGGCCTCGCGCTCGACGGCGACACGGCTCTCGCCCGTCACCGTCATCGCCAGCTGCGGCCGCTCGGCCAGTGCGGTCGCGATCTTGTCGAGGCTGGCGCGTGCCGCGGGCAGCAACGCCGCCGTGCCGGGCGCGAACTCGATCGTCGACGCTTCGCTGCCGGCGCCGCCGCCGAGCGCCGCCCCGAGCAGGGAGAACGGTGAAGTCAC
>JBDTCA010000193.1:0-5016 GCA_039923815.1 Caldimonas sp.
GCCAGATCGCCCGAGGCGCCGACCGAGCCTTGCGAGGGCACGTGCGGCACGAGGCCGGCGTTCTGCACCGCCAGCAGCGTGTCGACCACGACCTCGCGCACGCCCGAGTGGCCGCGCGCCAGGCTGGCCGCCTTCAATGCCAGCACGAGCCGCATCACCTCGGGCTGCAACGGCGCACCGACGCCGACCGAGTGCGAGCGGATCAGGTTGGTCTGCAACGCGGCGAGCCGATCCGCATCGATGCGCTGGCTGGCGAGCTTGCCGAAGCCGGTGTTGACGCCGTACACCGCCGTCGCGCCAGCCGCCGCGCGCTGCACGACGGCGGCGCTGGCGCGGACGCCGGCGCGGGCGCTGTCGACGAGGCCGAGACGCTCGCCACCGGCGTGGATCGCCTGCAGTTGCTCCAGCGTCAGCGCGCCGGGATGCAGATCAAGCATCGAGCATCGGCAGGTTGAGGTTCTGCTCGTGCGCGCAGGCCTTCGCTTCGTCGTAGCCGGCATCGGCGTGGCGCATGACGCCGGTCGCCGGGTCGTTCCACAGCACGCGTTCGATCCGCTTCGCGGCGGCGTCGCTGCCGTCGCAGACGATGACCACGCCGGCATGCTGCGAGTAGCCCATGCCGACGCCGCCGCCGTGGTGCAACGAGACCCAGGTCGCGCCGCCGGCGGTGGCGAGCAGCGCGTTCAGCATCGGCCAGTCGGAGACGGCGTCGCTGCCGTCCTTCATCGCCTCGGTCTCGCGATTGGGCGATGCCACCGAGCCGGCGTCGAGATGGTCGCGGCCGATCACGATCGGCGCCTTGAGCTCGCCCGACTTCACCATCTCGTTGAACGCCAGGCCGGCGCGGTCGCGCTCGCCCAGGCCGATCCAGCAGATCCGCGCCGGCAGGCCCTGGAAGGCGATGCGCTCGGCCGCCATGTCGAGCCACCGGTGCAGGCCGGCATCGGCCGGGAAGAGCTCCTTCATCTTGGCGTCGGTCCTGGCGATGTCTTCCGGGTCGCCCGACAGCGCGACCCAGCGGAACGGCCCCTTGCCGCGGCAGAACAGCGGCCGGATGTAGGCCGGCACGAAGCCGGGAAAGGCGAACGCATCGGCCACGCCCTCGTCGAACGCGACCTGGCGGATGTTGTTGCCGTAGTCGACGACCGGGATGCCCAGCTTCTGGAAGTCGAGCATCGCCTGCACGTGCGCGGCGCAGCTCCTCGCGGCCGCGCTGCGCAGCGCCTCGTGCTGCGCCGGCTCGGCCTGCGCCGCCTTCCAGCGTGGCACCGTCCAGCCGGCCGGCAGATAGCCGTGCACGAGGTCGTGCGCGGAGGTCTGGTCGGTGACGAGATCGGGTCGCGGCCCGCCGGCCTGCGCGCGGCGCAGGATCTCCGGCAGCAGCTCGGCGGCGTTGCCGAGCAGGCCGACGGAGACGGCGCGCTTCGCCTTCGCGTGCGCCGCCATGCGCGCGAGCGCGTCGTCGAGGTCGGCGGCCTGCTCGTCGAGGTACCTCGAGCGCAGCCGGAAGTCGATGCGGCTCTGCTGGCACTCGATGTTGAGCGACGACGCGCCGGCGAAGGTGGCGGCCAGCGGCTGGGCGCCGCCCATGCCGCCAAGGCCGGCGGTCAGGATCCATCGCCCCGCGAGATCACCGCCGTAATGCTGGCGGCCGGCCTCGACGAAGGTCTCGTAGGTGCCCTGCACGATGCCCTGGCTGCCGATGTAGATCCACGAGCCGGCGGTCATCTGGCCGTACATCATCAGGCCCTTGCGATCGAGCTCGTGGAAGTGCTCCCAGGTCGCCCATTTCGGCACCAGGTTCGAGTTGGCGATGAGCACACGTGGCGAATCGACGGTGGTGCGGAACACGCCCACCGGCTTGCCGCTCTGCACGAGCAATGTTTCGTCTTCGCCGAGCTTCTTCAGCGCCGCCAGGATGGCTTCGAAGCAATCCCAGTCGCGCGCCGCCTTGCCGATGCCACCGTAGACGACGAGCGCATCCGGGTTCTCGGCCACCTCGGGGTCGAGGTTGTTCTGGATCATCCGGTAGGCCGCCTCGATGAGCCAGTTGCGGCAGCTCAGCGTGCTGCCTCGCGGGGCCCGCACGGGGCGCGGCCCGGCAGGCG
This sequence comes from Caldimonas sp., assembly GCA_039923815.1. Taxonomy (GTDB): domain Bacteria; phylum Pseudomonadota; class Gammaproteobacteria; order Burkholderiales; family Burkholderiaceae_C; genus Schlegelella_A. Next base: position 2,109 of record JBDTCA010000193.1, read on the forward strand.
TGTGAATGGCGGAGAGATCACTCATCGGTGCAGCCTCTGTACGGACATGACGGTGCCACTCTACTTCGAGCCGACGCCCAAACTAGACTCGTCGCCATGAAGAGCCGGCTCGCACCGAGAGACATCGTCTCCACCGCCGATGTGGCGCCGCGGCCCTGGCCGAACGGTGGTGGTGCGGCGCGCGACCTGCTGATGTGGCCGAGCGCCGACGACTGGCGCGTGCGCGTCGCCCTGGCCGACATCGAGGCCGACGGCCCGTTCTCGACCTACCCGAAGGTGCAGCGCGTCATCGCCATCGTCGGCGGCGGCGGCCTCGAGCTGTCCATCGGCGGCGCCCTGCACCACGTGAAGCCGGGAGCCAGGGAAGGGGTCGTCTTCGACGGCGGCGCGGTCACGACCTGCCGGCGCCTGACGAAGAAGACCTCGGCGCTGAACCTGTTCCTGCGCGGCGTCACCGGCACGATCAGGCCGCTGGCCGCCGGCGCCGCATGGGCGCCGCGCTCGCCGGTGTGCGGCCTCTACACGCTCCAGGCCGGCACCTGCCGCCACGTCGACGAAGAGACCGAGCTGCCCGATGACTCGCTGCTGTGGTTCGACCTGGCGCCACCGATCCTGACCTTCAGCCGCGATGCCTGGGCGATCGAGATCAGCAAGACGGCGCCGTCGGCGGCCGTCGTCAGACGATGACCTGCGACGACGACGTCGCGACGATGGACGTGCGGCGATGAAGTCGATCTGGCGCAATGCACGCGTGGCGACGCTGGCGGGCAGCAGCGGCTGGGGGCTCGTCGAGTGCGGCGCAATCGTCGTCGACGGCGACGCGATCGTCTGGGTCGGCGCCAACGCGTCGTTGCCCGCCGGCCTCGAGGTCAATGCCGAGCACGACCTCGACGGCGCGCTCGTCACGCCCGGTCTCGTCGACTGCCACACGCACCTCGTCTACGGGGGCCAGCGCGCCGCCGAGTTCGAGCAGCGACTCGAGGGCGCGACCTACGAAGAGATCGCCCGCGCCGGCGGCGGCATCCGTGCCACGGTGGCGGCGACGCGTGCCGCCAGCGACGCCTCGCTGTTCGAGTCGGCACGCGCCCGCGCCCTGGCGCTCATGGCCGAGGGCGTGACGACGCTCGAGATCAAGTCGGGCTACGGCCTGAGCGCCGAGCACGAGGCGCGCTGCCTGCGCGTGGCGCGCCGGCTCGGCGCCGAGCTGCCGCTCGACGTGCGCACGACCTGCCTCTCGGCACATGCGCTGCCGCCCGAATACGTGGGCCGTGCCGACGACTACGTCGATGCCGTGTGCGCCTGGCTGCCGGCGCTGCAGGCCGAGGGCCTCGTCGACGCCGTCGACGCCTTCTGCGAACGCATCGCCTTCACCACGGCACAGACACGGCGGGTCTTCGAGACCGCACGCGACCTCGGGCTGCCGGTCAAGCTGCACGCCGAACAGCTCAGCGACATGGGTGGCGCGGCGCTGGCCGCCGAGTTCGGCGCGCTGTCGTGCGACCACCTCGAACATCTGAGCGACGCCGGCGTGCAGGCGATGGCCGGCGCCGGCAGCATCGCCGTGCTGCTGCCTGGCGCGTTCTATTTCCTGCGCGAGACCCGGGTGCCGCCGATCGCGGCCTTGCGCGACGCCGGCGTGCCGATCGCCATCGCCACCGATCACAACCCGGGCTCGTCGCCGACCCTGTCGCCGCTGCTCATGCTCAGCATGGCCTGCACGCTGTTCCGGCTCACGCCCGAAGAAGCGCTGCGCGGCATGACGGTGAACGGCGCCCGGGCCCTCGGCCTGGCAGACCGTGGCCGGCTCGCCGCCGGGCAGCGCGCCGACTTCGCGGTCTGGGGCGTCGCGCACCCCAACGAGCTGGCCTACTGGTTCGGCAGCAACCCGTGCCGTCGCGTTGTCTCGGCCGGACAAGCGTCGAGCCCGGCACGCAGCGCCGATTCGAAAGCCGGCGCCAGCACCGCGAGCGAGGCCGGATCGAACACGGTGTCGTGATTCGCTGCCAGGCGGAGCACGCCCATGCCCGGGCACAGTCGCAACCAGCCGGCGGCGAGCGCCTCGCCGAACTGGCTGACGACCAGCAGTGACGGCACCGGCAAGGGCGCCGGTCGCCAACGTTGGAGGGCGGCGCGTCGGTAATTGCGGAGGAGGCGGCGCCGGCCCGCCAGGGACCATCGCTGGCCGAGCAAGGCGATGACGCGGAACAGCGCACGCCTGCTGGCGTCGTAATGGCCCAAAGGCCGCAGCACCAGGCGCCGAAGCGGCTCGCGGAGCGGCCGGGCGGCGTCCAGCGGCGTGTCGACGATGCCCAGAAAGGCGATCTCCCGCTCGCCCGCTTGCAGGTGGCGCGCCGCCTCGAGCGCCACGGCGCCACCGAAGCTGTAGCCGGCAAGGCAAAGCGGGCCGGCGGGCCGACGCTCGTGCACGACGGCAGCGGCAAGGCGCCCGGTCGCGGCGAGATCGCTCAGCAGCGCCCGCGGCGACATGACGTCGGGATGCTCGACAAGTTCGAAGCGCAAGCGCCCGTCGAAGGCGCGCCGGAACGCGGCCAGCCGCGGCTCGTCGCCGAACATGCCCGGAAAGAGAAAGACCGTCGGCATCTCGCCCGGGCTCGCGTCGGTCGCCGTAGACGTAGCCGAAGCTGCCAGCGCCGCTGCCAGTTGCAAGGCCGTCATGTCAGGCTGGATGAGGTCGAACGACAGCTTCCTGCCGAGCGACTTCTCGAGTGCGAGCAACAGGTTCAGGGTGGCCAGCGAGTCGCCGCCCGATTCCTCCCAACTCAGGCTGCCGACGTGAGGTGTCTCCAGCACGTCGCACCAAGCGCGGCTGACCAGCTCTGGCGTGGCTTCGACCGACGCGGTCGCCATCACGTGCTCCCGGATCCCGCCGGCGGCGTTGTTTCGGCCG
>JBDTCA010000194.1:0-3235 GCA_039923815.1 Caldimonas sp.
GTACCGTTCAGGTGCTTCTATTCTTTTCAGTAGCCCGCTCCCAGGAATCAGGGTCATGGGAGCGGGCGACGGAAGTGGCCCCCGGCGTCAACGGAACCAACGGCGAAAAGCCGGTCAAGGCAGCGGCCAAAACCGCTGCCAACAGCAGCTTCGGCGCGAACATGCCGCTCATGAGCAGTGCGTTCGACACCGCCATGTGGTTGAGCGCCGCCTAGCGGTCGATTGAATTCGGCTCAGCGGCGGAGATCGATCCGACCGCCGCGGCAAGGGCGAGATATTCCGACACGGGAACTTCTTCTGCTCGCCGCTGCAAATCGAACGGCGTGGCGGCTTGCCTGGCCTCGAGCCAGCGGCCGAGGCTGTGGCGCAGCAGCTTTCGACGCTGCGAGAAGGCCACGGTGACGATCTCGCCGAGCAGCCCCGCATCGATGTCCTCGGTGGCTTCGAGCGGCATCATCCGCACGACCGCAGAGTCGACGCGAGGCGGCGGGTCGAAAGCCTCTGGCGACACGTCGAACAGCGCCTCGATCTCGTAGCGCCACTGCAGCATCACGCTCAGCCGGCCGTAGGTCTTGTTGCCGGGCGCGGCCGCCATTCGCGCCACGACTTCCTTTTGAAGCATCACGTGCTGATCGACGATACGGCTCGCAGCGCCGAGCAGATGGAACAGGATCGGCGTCGAGATGTTGTACGGCAGGTTACCGACGATGCGCAGCTTGCCCTTCGGCCCGGCCTCCTTGTCGGCCAGCGCGGCGAAGTCGACCCGCAGCGCGTCGGCCTCGACGACCTCGAGCCCCGCTGTCCGGCGCAGGCGCGCCGCAAGGTCTCGGTCGAGCTCGACGACGGTCAGGCGGCCGCATTGCGCCAGCAGCGGCGTCGTGATGGCGCTGCGGCCCGGCCCGATTTCGACGATGGCCTCGCCAGGTTGAGGGTCGACGCTGCGCACGATGGCGTCGATCACCGACGCGTCGGTCAGGAAGTGCTGCCCGAAACGTTTGCGGGCGAACTGCGTCACGGCCTGTCGCGAAGGCTTGGCGCCGTCGCCGTCGCCGTCGCCGTCGCCGTCGCCGCCGCCGCGCTAGACGCGGACCGCGACCGCATCACTGTGGCGGTTCACGCATCTCGATGTAGGCACGCCCACGCAGGTCGCGCAGCCACGCGGCGTAGGCACCTTCGAACTTCTGCTCGCGCAAGGTGGCGCGGGCCTGCTCGCGCTGCTGCCTGACGTCGACATCCACCGTCCTCCGGTCCACGACCTGGACAAGGTGGACACCGAAGCGGGTGGTGATCGGATCGGACAGGCCACCGATCGGCAACGCGGCAATCGCTTCCTCGAACTCGGGCACGAAGGCGCCGGGCCCGGTCCAGCCGAGGTCGCCGCCCTGGGCGGCACTGCCGTCTTCGGAGTTGGCACGCGCCAGTTGCTCGAAAGTGCGCGAACCCGACTCGATCTCGCGCTTGAACTGCGCGAGGCGACGCACCGCCGCATCGGCAGAAAGCTCAGACGACGGCTTGAGCAGGATGTGCCGGACGCGCGTCTGCTGCACGGTGAACGGACTGGCCTCCTTGCGCTCGATGAGCTTGAGGACATGGAAGCCGGCACCGCTGCGCACGAGCTCGGGCGCCACATCGCCCGGCTTGATGCCCTCCACCGCTTTCAGGAACAGGTCGGGCAGGCGGTCGGCCTGGCGCAACCCGATCTCGCCGCCCTGGCTGCGATTGCTGTCTTCCGAAAGCTCGCGTGCGACGGTGGCGAAGTCTTCGCCGGCGCGGACCCGGGCAAGCGCCGCGAGCGCGCGTTCGCGGCGCTGTGCGGCGGCCGACAGGGTCGAGCCTTCGGGCACGGTGACGAGGATCTGGGCGATGTCCAACTGCGCGCTGGCACCCGCCGCTTCGCGACGTTGAGCCAGCAGGGCATCGATCTCCGCGTCGCTGATCTTGATGCGGTTGATGACCTCTCGTTCGCGCACGCGCTCGACCATCATCTGGTCCCGGATGTTGTCGCGGAACTTCGCGTAAGCGATGCCTTCCTGGGCCAGCCGAGCCTTCAACTGCGCCGTGGTGAGCTGATTCTGGATGGCGACATTGCCGACGGCACGATCGAGCTCGGCATCGTCGACCTTGGAGCCGATCTCGCGCGCATTGGTGACGAGGACACGCTCATCGATCAGGCTGTCGAGCACCTGCTTGCGAAGCACGTCGGCAGGCGGCAGGGTCACCCCATTGCGCGCGGCGTCGTCACGGATCCGCGCCAGCCGCTGCTGCACCTCGCTCGCGGTCACGAGCTCCTGATTGACGACGGCGACGATGTAGTCGCCGCCTTGCGCAACGGCGAAGGTGGCGACCACCCCGAGCGCGAGTGCGGCGAGGGCACGGCGGCCGAAGAGGTGAGGGTGAGTCATCAGTCGTGCGGGTTGAACGTTGAGATCGAGGTTCGCTCCTCGCGCAGGAGCTGATAGCCGGTCACATTGTCCTTCAAGACCTTGAGCGGATTTGATCCGAGCCGGGACAGTCCGACGAGTTCCAGCTGCACCAGCAAACGCGTCGTCGCCTCGCTGCGACCGGTCGAAAGCCGCTCGGCGACGATGCGCCCGATCCAGCAGCCGGCGTCGTATTCGAAGCCGGCGATCGAGTCGGTGATGCGGCTGTCGCGGGTGCTGTAGTTGACGCGACCGACGCTGTAGAGCGTGCCTCCGCAGCGGCCGCTGGCGGCGGCACTTTCGGAGCGGTCGGTGGGTGGCGTCTGGCCGTACACGGGCCATTGCCAACCGAGTTCAACCTGCTCCGACAAGCCGCGCGTGAGCCGATAGTTGAGTCCGACGGTTCGAAAGGGTCCCGGCGAATATCGAAAGCCGGCGAGCGAGCGCTCGATGCGCTGGCTGTCGGGGTTGTATTGCGCCGAAGCGTCGAAGGTCCAACGCGGCACCAGCGTCGTCGAGCCGAGCACGAGCACATCGGAAAAGCGTGTCGTCAGCGGTTTCTGATCGGGCGTGACACGCTGGTCGCGGAACAGGTAGCGCTGCACGATGCCCAGACGCAAGGCCTCGGCACCGGTCTGCGGATCGAGGATGCGCGTTGTCAGGCCGGCCGTGAGCTGATGTGCATCGGAGACGCGGTCGACACCGGAAAACGAGTTCTCGGTAAAGATCGAATCGAAGTTGAAGTCTTTCCCTGCAGCGTCGAAGTTGGGCAGGTTGTCCTGGCGCCGGAATGGCGTGTTGACGTAGAGCAGGCG
>JBDTCA010000195.1:0-14049 GCA_039923815.1 Caldimonas sp.
GGCTGGTGCTGTCGTACGAGGCGCTGGCCGAAGGCTGGGACGCCAACAGGATCATCGAGCGCGTGCTCAAGAAGATCGCAGTGCCAGACAAGCCCCTGCAGACCAGCGCCGCGGCCGCCAGCCGATGAGCGAGCCCGCGTCTGTGCCGGAGGGCGCCGAAGCCTTGCTCAAGCGCCTCGAGTGGACGGTGCTGCGACGGCTCGACGGCCTGCTGCAGGGCAACCACCGCACGCTGATGCGCGGCTCCGGCCTCGACCTTGCCGACCTGCGCGAGTACCAGCACCATGACGACGTCCGCCACATCGACTGGAACGTCACCGCGCGCCTGCAGCAGCCGTACGTGCGCCAGTTCACCGAAGACCGCGAGCTCTCGGCCTGGTTCCTGGTCGACCTCTCCGCCAGCGTCGACTTCGGCTCCAACGTGCATACCAAGCGCGCGATCGCGCGCCAGTTCGTCGGCGTCCTCGCACGACTGCTGACTCGGCACGGCAACCGCGTCGGCGCCCTGCTCTACGGCAGCCGCGTCGACACCGTGCTGCCGGCGCGCGGCGGCCGCGCCCATGTGCTCGAGCTGCTGCAGCGGATGTCTGCGCGGCCGGAAGAAGCTGCCGCCGGCGCGACCGACCTGGGCGATCTGCTCGCCGCCGGCCAGCGCGCCATCAAGCGCCGTTCCACCGTGTTCGTGGTCTCCGACTTCATCAGCGCCCCGGGCTGGGAAAAGGCGCTCGGCCAGCTGGCGCTTCGCCACGAGGTCACCGCGGTGCGCCTGTTCGACGCCCTCGAGATGGACCTGCCCGACATCGGCCTCGTCACCATGCGCGACGCCGAGACCGGCGAGCAGTTGCTCGTCGACACCCACAACGCCGGTTTTCGCAAGCGCTTCAAGACCGCCGCCGAGAAGCGAGAGAAGCAGCTGCGCGAGGGGCTGGCGCGAGCCGGCGTCGACACCCTCGAGCTCGGCACCGACGACGACCTCGTCGACGCCATCGTCCGCTTCGCCGACCTGAAGAAGCAGCGCAGCCGGCTCGCCAACTGGAGCGGTCCGCGCGGCCGTTCCGTCGGCCACGTCCGTCCCGCTGTCTGAGCCACCCGCCATGACGTCCGCCACGCCCTGGTTGACCTTTCTCTGGCCGACGATGCTGTGGGCCCTCGCCGCGCTGCCAGTCATCCTCCTGCTCTACGTGTTCCTGGTCACGCGGCGCAAGAAGACGACGCTGCGCTACGCCAACCTCGGCCTCGTGCGCGAAGCCCTCGGCGGCCGCAGCGCCTGGCGCCGCCACGTGCCGCCGGCACTGATGTTCGCGGCGCTGGCGACGCTGCTGTTCGCGGCGTCGCGGCCGGCGGCCCTGATCACGCTGCCCTCGACCCAGGAGACCATCATCCTGGCCATGGACGTTTCCGGCAGCATGCGCGCCGCCGATGTCCTGCCGAGCCGCATCGTCGCCGCACAGGATGCGGCCAAGGCATTCGTCACCGAGCTGCCGAGAAACGTCAAGATCGCCGTCGTCTCGTTCGCCGGCACGGCCGCTGTCGTGCAGGCGCCGACCCTGAGCCGCGACGACGTCAACGCCGCCATCGACCGCTTCCAGTTGCAGCGCGGCACCGCCATCGGCAGCGGCATCGTGCTGTCGCTGGCGACCATCTTTCCCGAGGCCGGGATCGACCTTTCGCAGATCACCGGCGCCCGCGCCATGCCGCCCGGCCCGAACGACAAGCCCAAGCCCGAGTTCACGCCGGTGGCGCCCGGCTCGTTCTCGTCGGCCGCGATCATCCTGCTCACCGATGGCCAGCGCACCACCGGACCCGATTCGCTCGAGGCCGCGAAGATGGCGGCCGACCGTGGCGTGCGCATCTACACCGTCGGCATCGGCACCCGGGAAGGCGAGACGATCGCCTTCGAAGGGTGGTCGATGCGCGTGCGTCTCGACGAAGAGACCCTGAAGGGCATCGCCAGGATGACCGGCGCCGATTACTTCTACGCCGGCACCGCGGCCGACCTGAAGAAGGTCTACCAGGGTCTCAGCACCCGCCTCGTCATCGAGAAGAAGGAGACCGAGATCAGCGCCCTGCTCGCCGCCCTCGGCGCCGTGCTCGTGCTGCTGGGTGCCGGCCTCTCGGTGTGGTGGTTCGGCCGCGTCGCCTGAGTCCTCGGCTCGTGCCCGGGCGTGCCCCGGCGTGTGCGGGATTAATGCGCGAACCCGTGGTTACCTGAGTGACGGCCCGGAAACGCCCGGCATCTCAGGTCTCGGGGCTGGATGCCGAAGGTTCCGGGATGAGCAAGTACAGGATCTACAAGTCGCCCACCGGCGACATCGTGCGCGTGAAGATGGGGTTTTCCTGGCAGGCGTTCTTTGTCGGTTCGTTCTCGGCGATCCTGCGCCGGGTCTGGTTGCTGGCCGTCGTGGCCGGCCTTTTCTTCGTGAGCCAGGCTTACTTCAACGGTGCGCCGACGCCCACCTCGCGGACGGCGGCGATGGCGCTGGCGCTGCTCGGCCTCTATGGCGTCTACATGATCTTCTGCGGCGTCAACGGCAGCCGCTGGCTGAGCGATTCGCTGCGCCGGCGCGGCTTCACGCTGATCGGCGAGGAGCGCGGCTGAAGCCTTGGGTCGGCCTGCCGTCAGCCGAACCTGCCATGCAGGAACCAGCCGCCCTCGCCGACTTCGCTGGCTGACATCGGCAGGCGCGCCCGATAGATCCAGACCAGCGCGCCGTCGTTCGCTTCGGCGATGAAGTAGTCGCGCTCGGCGAGGCCGGCGTCCCACCAGCCGGCCTCGATGCGTTCGGGGCCGCACAACAGGCGCAGCGGCCGACCGTCGAGCAACGGCTGGAAGCGCTGCTCCTTCAACGGCTCGGGCTTCGGCTGCAGCCAGACCGGCCGCGACGGCGTGTCGAGGTCGCCGTCCTCGCGCCTCTTCTCGGACGGCACGGCGGGACGGGTGGCGCGTTTCGCCGCCCGCTTCACGCCGGCCGCCGGCCCGAGCGCCGCGCTCGCCGCATCAGTGCGGCTGGCACGCTCGGGACGATGGTCTTCGATCGCCGACAGCCGCTGCACCTGATCGGCGCCGAGGCGGGCCTGCAGGCGCTCGATCAGGCGCGTCAGGCCTTCGTTCTCGTTTTGCGGCGTCGGAAAAAGTTCGCTGTTGGGCGCCGCCCGCTTGACGATGTCCTCGGCCTGCAGGGCGAGCTCGAGGGTCGGCGCCGGCAGCTGCACCTGCGCCAGCCGCTCGCGCAGGAGCACCAGCAGGTGGCCACTGTCGCGCGAAGGCTCGGCAAGCGCGATCTCGAGCGCCGTTGCCTGCGGCGTGCGCTCGCTGTCCTGCCAGCGGCCTTCGTGATGCATGAGCAGCCGGAAGCGCCGCACGAACGCGTGCTTGGCAGACAGCCAGGCGACCAGACGCTCGAGCAGCACCGAGGCCCCGTAGAGCACCTGCTCGCTGCTGTCGGCACGGGCAAAGAGCTCGAGCCGGCTTTCGAACATCGGCGCCGGCACGATCGGCTCGCGCGGATCGGGGCGGCGGCCAAGGGCGGCATCGATCTCGTCGAGCAGCGCCTCGCCGAAGCGGCGCGCCAGCCCGGACCGCGGCAGCCCGAGGAGGTCGCCGATGCAGCGCAGGCCCATGCCCTGGAGCGCGTCCCAGTGCTCCTTGCCGGGGCCGAGCAGCCAGACCGGCGCCGCCGCCAGCGCCTGCTTCGTGGCAACCAGGTCGGCGCAATGCGGCGGCGATTCGACGCGGGCGAGCACGGCCGCGCCTTGCGCCGTCGCGGCGCTGGCGATGCGAACGGCGTGGCCGAGCGGCTGCACCGTCTGGCGCAGGCGCTGCAGCAGCCGTTCGAGGCCGCCGAAGTAACGCAGGCTGGCCTGCACTTCGAGCAACACGATGCTGGCGGCGCCACTGGCACCCGCCGGCTGAATCGACACGTGAGGCGTGAAGGCGAGCGCGGCGTGCGCCACCGGCAGCAGGGCGCGGGCATCGCGGCCGGCATCGGCCTGGCCCAGCGTGATGCGCGGCGCCAGCGCCAGCGCCGTCGCCCGCTTCAGCCCGGTCTTGACCCCGAGCGCCAGCGCTGCCGCGTTGACCGCCGAGATGCGGTGCGCATCGACCAGCGCGACCGGCTGCCGGCCGGCGTCGTCGCCGGGCGAAGGCGGTAGCGCTGCCACGAACGACTCGAGCGACAGCGACGGCAGGTGAAGCGCGATCCAGAGCATGCGGTCGGCACGACGACGGCTCTGGCTCTACGCGAAGCTGACGAACGTGGCGGCCTGCAGGGCCGGCAGGCGCTCGACCTCGGCGCGGCGGCGGGCCGCCCCCGACAGCACCGGCGGCAGTTCGAGCCGCAACGCAGCCTCGAGCGGCGGGCCGCGCCGCTTCAGCACGCGCACGTCGAGCCGATCGGCTCCGCCTGCCTGCAAGCCCAGGCGCAAGGGCGACGCGGTCGGGCGACCGGCGGCGGCGGCTTCGCGCAAGACGAAGGCAGCACCATCGTGGTTGTGGGCGGCGAGCTGGAGCCGGCGCAACCGTTCGGCGCGCAGGCGTGGCGGCAGCCAGGCCAGCACGGCGCCGACGTGGCCGCTCTTCAGGGCCTGCTCGAGGGCCCAGAGGCTGTCGCTGCCCGGAACGACGCGTGCCCGCGTCTGGATGACGAGCAGCGCTTCGACGTCGAAGCCGAGCTGGCCCAGGGCAGCCGCCGACAGCGCCGCTGGCGGATCGAAGACCATCACCAGGCGACCGGCCCGCTGCGCCGCGATCAGCGACGGCGCCAGCAGACGAATCTCGCCGATGCCCGGGTGCGGCAACAGCAGCTCGCTGAGAACGCGGCGCGGCCAGCCACCGCCGGGGAGCTCGGCGTCGAGCGCGGCAAAGCCCGTGGTCACCGTCTCTGGACCGCTGCGACCGAGCTGGTGCCCCAGCCAGAGGCCGGGGTGCAGCAATTCTGGCGAAGCGAAGACCGCCTGCCCTTGCGCCGAGGCGCCGGCCAGCGGTGCAACCGGGGCGAAAAGGGGACGGGCAACGGTGAAATCCATGGCAAAGACGAAGACGGAATCCTCGAACTCGGCAGCGAAGAATACTGTATAAAACAACAGCTGTTTGTCACGCTCATACAACGACGACAATAAAAAACAGAGCTCCCGCCTCCCGCTTCGTGATCCTCAGCCCTCCGTTCCTGCCCGCCCGGGGTGCCGGCCAAAGCCACGACGCCTGGCTGCAGACGACCATGCCACCGACGGCATCGCGACTCGCCGACACGCGGGCAGCCGAAGGCTCGTTTCCCCTCAGCCACGGCTTGGCCTGGCACAACGGCGTCCACATCCAAGCGCCGGCCGACGCTGCCGGCGCCGGCATGCCGGTGCGGGCCATCGCCGACGGCCATGTCATCTTCGTGCACGCGCCGACGGCGGCCAACGCCCGCATCGACGACGCCCAGAACTACAACCCGTTTGACCGGGCGGGCACGAGGACGGCGGCCTGGACGGACAACGGCTGCGTCGTCGTCCAGCACACCACCACCATCGGCGTCGCCGGCACCGCCGAGACCGAGGTGGTCTTCTGCAGTCTGTACATGCATCTGAGCGCCCTCGGCCGGAGCGCCGCCGGCCGTCCCTGGCAGGCGGGTGACGCGATCTGGCGCAAGGACACGATCGGGCAGCCTGGCCGCATCTACGGCCACGAAGGCCAGATCCATTTCGAGATCAGCCTCGACGATGCCAACCTGCGCCGCTTGATCGGCCGGGCGCCCGATGGCCCGGCCCCGGTCGTGGCGCCCGCGGTACCACCGGCACCGATTGCCGACGGCCGGGTCGACGCCGTCTTCGGCAGCCTCTACTTCTACCTGCCGGCCAGCACCCCGACCGCGACCGGGGCGCGGCCCGCCAGCTCGCTGCGCCAGGCCGCCCGCACCACGCTCGAGCAGGCGGTGTGGGTGAAGATGAGCTACGAGCACGGCGGCTGCGTCATGGAGACCTTCGACGTCCACGGGGTGTCGGTGCGCGCCCTGCCGGCCCAGGCCGACGCCGAGTACGAGCTCTATCACGAAGCCTCGATCCGCCACGCGGCGCTGCCCCCGGCGGACCGCGCGAGCAGCAGCATCAGCGGCTGGTACGAGCTGCTGCGCTTCGGTCGCAACCTCGGCCGCGGCCCGGCAGCGACCGACCGCGACGGCCTGCCGGCCCAAGCCGCGCACTGGCGCCAGATCGCCGGCCTGGCCGGAACGCCGGTCTGGGCCGACCTCAACGCCGCCGGCAGCTTCAAGTTCAGCGATGCCGATTTCCTGCCGGTGATGGGCTGGCACTGCTTCGGCGACGACACCCAGCCCACCGACCAGCGTTGCGACTCGCCACGCCTGAAGGAGTGGATTCGCGACCCCGACGCCGCCAATGCGAATCGCATGGAGCCAGCACAACTGGCAGCGCGGCTCGGCGTGCCGGAGGTGCAGCGCAAGCTGAGGCGGGCGATCTGCCGATTCCCGAGCGAGTGGGAACGCGGCACCTCCGGGCAGCGCTACGGCTTCGCCCAGGATCTGCTCGAGCAGGTCGCACCGGGCAGCGACGCCTGGCCGCGCCTGCAGGCGCACCTGCAGGCGCTCACCTTCGACGGTCTGCCGGCGGCCTGCCTGGCGGCCGACTGGCGGCCGCATCCGATCGAGTTCTTCTCGGCCCTGGCAGGCTGCGGCTGGCTGAGCCAGAACGAACTGCCGCAGCTGCTGCCGCGACAGCACGGGCCGGACGCTGCCCATCTCGCCGCCATTTCCTGGGCCACGGCTCGGGCACGCTTCGAGCCCTACCGCGTCGCCCTCAACCGGACGTTGCGCAAGTACCTGATCGAGAACGCGCTCCGACAGACCCACTTCCTGGCCCAGACCTACATCGAGACGGCGATGTGGCAGACGATGGAGGAGTTCGGCCGCGCTCATCAGCAGCGACGCAACGGCGTGCCCTACTGGCCGGCCGCGGCCATGGAGTACTACGGCGCCTTCTACGGCCGCGGCATCATGCAGCTCACCTGGGCCGGCAACTACGAATCGTACGGAGACTACCGTCCGCTGGCCGCCGCCGACGCCGGCCACGCTTACGTCGACGAGCGCATCAGCCGCGTCTCGCTGCACTACTGGGCCGACCCGCGCGACCGCAACGGCCGGATCGTGGCACAGCCGCAGCGCTGGTCGCCCCGCTTCGATCCGTCGACAGTGTCGTCGGTCGTGTTTATCGCCTGCGATTCCGGGGCCCACTACTGGGTCTCCAAGAACGTCGGCCAGGGCCACCTGAACATCAACCGCGCCTGCGACGCCGGCATGACGACGGCGGCGGTCGGCCGGGCTTCCGTGCTCGTAAATGGCGGCGGCTACGGCTACGCCGAACGCCAGGGGTATGCTGCCTTCATCCACAGGTTCCGCGCCGACTCGACCGAGAGCGCGGCGACATCGACCTTCAACGTCACCCATGGCACCCGCACCCACTCGGTCCACGTCGACTTCACGCCGCAGCGGCCACGTTAGGCCGCTTCGTCTACTCGTCGCCGTCGTCGCCCTGGCCACCGCCTGTGCATGGGCCGACGGGCCGGGGCCGGCCCTCGGCGGCCCCGAGCTGCAACGCCTGCGCGCGGCGCTGGCCGCCAAGGTGGATGCCAGCGACGAGATGCCGGGGCCCGGCGCACGCGTCACCCTCGCCGGGCAGCCGGTCTGGAGCGCGGCCGGGCCGGACCGCGTGCTGCTGAGCGCCTTCACGGTGCGCTTCGCCAAGGTCACGAACACGTACTGCCGGGTCGGCGTCTCCGATCCATCGTTCGCCAAGGTCGAGCTGATCCCGCTGCCGCCGCGCGCCGGCAACGACGCCTGCCTGCACCTCGGCCCTGTCTACTGGCTCGACGTCAACGGCGATGGTCGGCTCGATGCGGTCCACGGCGTGACGGTGACCTCGAACGCGAACGGCGCCCGGGTGGTCGAGGCCGTCGTCTACCTCTCCGACCCTGCATCGACCACGGGCTACTGCTATTCGGGTGCGGCGAGCGCCCAGCTCACGTCGGCGAGCCTGGCGTCGGCCGAGGTCGTGGCCAAGAAGCTCGCTGCCGCGAAGAAGAGGCTGCAGCTGACGACCTTTCCCTGCGGATCCTGACCGCGACGACGCCAGCGGCGAGCCGATCGACGACAGCGCGCCGCTGCGGATGCTGCTGGTCGAGCCGTCAGCCCGAGGGTCTGCGCGGTTCGAGGGCTACCGTGCATCGTGCTCTGGGCCGACAGCAACCTGCTGGCCGCCCGCGCCATTTACGCGAAGCCCGCTGCGTGCTCACGACGAGCGAGCCGCACAAGACCCTCGGCAAGAAGTCGGGCGGCGGAGACCTGTCAGCTGGCTCGACTGAGCCGGGCCGGCCCGGGGATGTACCGGGCGACGACGTGACCGTGAAATGTCATCATCGGCGCCGACTCGTCGAAGTCCACCGAACATGCCGTTCCGCTCCCGATTCATGCTCCTTCCGGCCCCTGGCCTCGCCGGCTTCGCCACTGCCGCCCGCGCGCAGTCGCCGCCGATCAAGCCCGGCCTGTGGGAAGCGCGCAGCGACCGCGAAGTCGACGGCAAGGCGGCGTCGCAGCCAGCCGCCAACCTGCAGAACCTGCCACCCGCCGTGCGGGCCCAGGTCGAGGCGAGGATGAAGGAAAAGGGCATCGCCCTCGGCGCCAACGGCGTCAACCGGATCTGCATGACGCGGGAAACGCTCGACCCCGGCCACTGGCAGAACCGCGGCACCGGCGGCAAGACCGACCACCGGTCGCGAACAGGCAGCAGCTGGAAGCGGCACTCGAGCTGCACGCAACCGCCGCACGAGAGCGAGACCCGAACGATGCGGACGATGATCAAGGCGAAGTGGCGGGTCGCCGATTGCGGCGACCTGAAGCCGCTGGCGCTGCTGCGCTGAAGACAACCCACCTCACGGAGACGAGATGAACGGTTCCATGATGCAGCTGCCGCTGCTGATTTCCTCGCTGCTGGTCCACGCCGAGCGGCATCACGGCGAGCAGGAGGTGGTGTCGCGGCGCGTCGAAGGCGACATCCACCGCACGACCTATCGAGAACTCGCGGCACGCTCGCGGCGCATGGCCAAGGCGATCGCCGGCCTGGGCATCGCCAGTGGCGAGCGCGTCGCCACGCTGGCCTGGAATGGCCATCGCCACCTCGAGCTCTACTACGCGGTGTCGGGCTCGGGCGCCGTGCTGCACACGCTCAACCCGCGTCTGCACCCCGACCAGGTCGTCTACATCGCCGACCATGCCGAGGACCAGGCGCTGTTCTTCGACCTCACCTTCCTGCCGCTCGTCGAAGCGATCGCGGGGCGCGTCAAGACGATCAAGCATTTCGTCGCCATGACTGACCGCGCCCACATGCCGGCTGCGAGCAGCATCGAGGGGCTGCTCTGCTACGAAGACCTGCTCGAGGCCCACGACGACCGTTACGCTTGGCCTGAGTTCGACGAGAACCAGGCCAGCTCGCTCTGCTACACCTCGGGCACCACGGGCAACCCGAAAGGCGTGCTCTACAGCCACCGCTCGACGCTGCTGCACACCTTCGCGATCGCCATGCCCGACGCATTGAGCTGCTCCGCGAAAGACGCCATCCTGCCCGTCGTGCCGATGTTCCACGTCAACGCCTGGGGCCTGCCTTACGCGGCCTGCATGACCGGCGCCAAGCTCGTGTTCCCGGGCCCGGGGCTCGACGGCAAGTCGCTCTACGAGCTCTTCGAGAGCGAGCGCGTCACCCTGTCGGCCGGCGTGCCGACGGTGTGGCAGGGCCTGCTCGGCTATGTCGAGGCCAACGGCCTGAAGTTCTCGACGATGCGGCGCACCGTCATCGGAGGCTCGGCCTGCCCGCCGGCCATGATGAAGACCTTCCAGGAACGCTTCGACGTGCAGGTGCTGCACGCCTGGGGCATGACCGAGATGAGTCCGGTCGGCACGGTCGCCGTGCTGAAGGGATCGCAGCAGGATCTCGGCGCCGCCGAGCGCTTCGCCATCCAGGCCAAGCAGGGCCGTGCCGTCTACGGCGTCGACATGAAGATCGTCGGCGAGGACGGCGTCGAGCTGCCCTGGGACGGCGCCAGGTCCGGCGAGCTTCTGGTGCGCGGCCCGTGGGTGGTGTCGGAGTACTTCAAGAGCGAAGGCGGCGACCCGCTCGTGAAAGACGCCGACGGCCACGGCTGGTTTCCGACCGGCGACGTCGCCAGCATCGATGGCGACGGCTTCATGCAGATCACCGACCGCTCGAAGGACGTCATCAAGTCGGGCGGCGAATGGATCGGCTCGATCGACCTCGAGAACATCGCCATGGCCCATCCGGCGGTGGCGATGGCTGCATGCATCGCCGCCCGCCATGCCAAATGGGATGAGCGGCCGCTGCTGGTCGTCGTCCGCAAGCCCGGCGCCGAGCTCGCGCGTGACGAGTTGCTCGGCTTCTTCGAGGGCCGCATCGCCAAGTGGTGGACGCCCGACGACGTGGTCTTCGTCGAGGCCATTCCGCTCGGCGCCACGGGCAAGATGCTGAAGAACCGCCTGCGCGACCAGTACGGCGAGCATCTGATCGGCCGCAGCTGAATCCAGGCGTCGTCGCCGCCACCATCTGTTTCGCGTGGTGGGGCTTCTTCCCGGTCTACTTCAGGCTGATGCCGGAGGTGGCGCCGACCGAGGTGCTGGCCAACCGCATCGTCTGGTCGCTCGGTCTCGTGCTGGCTGCGCTGGCCTGGCGCGGCCGTTGGGAATGGCTGACCGCCCTGCGGCAGCCGCGCGTGCTCGGCACCTTCATCGTGACCTCGCTGCTGCTGTCGCTGAACTGGTTGACGTATATCTGGGCCGTCTCGAACGGGCACGTGGTCGATGCCAGCCTGGGCTACTTCATCAACCCCCTCATCAACGTCGCACTCGGCTACTGGCTGCTGGGTGAGCGGCCACGGCGCGCCCAGTGGATCGCACTGACGCTGGCCACGGTCGGCGTCGTCTGGCTCACCGTCAGTGCCGGCAAGCTGCCATGGATCGGACTCGTGCTCGGCATCACGTTCGGCGCTTACGGCCTGCTGCGCAAGATCGCGGTGCTCGGCGCGCTCGAGGGGCTGTCGCTCGAGACCTTGATCCTGGCGCCGGTCGCGATGGCGGCGATGGCGTGGTGGTGGGGCGGCAGCGCCCACAGCTTTCCGGCACCCGATCTCGCCACCAACGCGTGGCTGCTGGGCCTCGGCCCGGCGACGACGGTGCCGTTGCTGCTGTTCTCCTTCGCGGCGCGACGGATGCCGCTCGGCACGCTCGGGCTGCTCCAGTACCTGGCGCCGTCGATCCAGTTCGTGCTTGGCATCTGGCTCTTCGGCGAGACCGTGACGCCACAGCGGCTGGTCGGCTTCGGATGCATCTGGATCGCGCTCGCGCTCTACAGCGCCGACGGCTGGCGCGTCGGCCGCCGGCTCGGTGCCGCCTGAGCACCGGCCGAGCGGCTCCCGCACGCTAGTTCGCGGCGATCACCTGTGCCGCGGCGTTGACCACGGCCGCGATCCGGCCGATGTCGCGCAGCTGCTGCGTGGTCATGCCTTCCTTCTTCAGCAGGGCGTAGTGCGACGACACGCAGAAGTGGCACTTGCCGATGATCGAAGCGGCCAGTGCGTAGCTTTCGAACTTTTTCTTGTCGACGCCGCCCGAACTCGCATAGGCGTTCATGCGAAGTTCGGCGCGCTGCGTCTTCAGGTCGTCGTCTTCGGCCATTTCCACGAACGGATACCACGCGTTGTTCATGCCCATCAGTGCGGCCGCCGTCAGCGCCGCGTTCGCCTCGGCCGCGGGAGCGGCCGCCTTGAACGCGTCGACGAGCGGCTTGCACCTGGCCGCGAACGACGCCGCCAGAGCGACGCCGAGCGCGTCCTCCGGCGCCAGGCTCGAGCGTGCGATGACGCCGTCGAGATTGAGCCGGATGTCCTTCGCGTAGTCCGGGATCTGTGCCTTGATCTCGGCCAGGAACTCCATTACAGCGTCCCGCCGCCCACCGTGCGGTTGCACGGGCAGAGCTCGTCGGTTTGCAGCCCGTCGAGGATTCGCAGCACCTCATCGGGGTTGCGCCCGACGTTGAGGTTGTTGACGCTGACGTGCTGGATCGTGTTGTCCGGGTCGACGATGAAGGTCGCGCGCAGGGCGACGCCTTCGTTCCGGTCGCGAACACCGAGCATGTCGACCAACGATCCTTTCGAGTCGCCAAAGCTCCAGTGGCCGAGCTTGCTCAGGTCGGCATGCTCACGGCGCCAGCCCAGCTTCGAGAATTCGTTGTCGGTGGAGCCGCCGAGCAGCACGGCGTCGCGCTCCTCGAACTGCTTGCTGAGCTTGTCGAACGCAGTGATCTCGGTGGGGCACACGAAGGTGAAATCCTTCGGCCAGAAATAGATGACCTTCCACTTTCCGGGAAAGCTCGTCTCGGTGATCGTCTCGAAGGCCGACACGCCGTTTTCTTCGTGATTGTTGAAGCCGGGCTTGACGCCGGTAACGCTGAAAGAGTCGAGTTTGTCGCCGATGGTTTTCATGGTGTTCCCTTGGAGTGGAGGCGCCAGGACGGCGCGACGAAGTAAGTAGTCTAAACTATCAATATATTCGTTTCGATGCTTCGTAACTATCGGGCTGATTATCTTGAAGAAGGGGTGAACTCCGACCAAGGCGTCGCATCCTTGAGCGCAACCATTGGAAGGCCTGCGCTAAAATCTTTGGTCAGTGGGGGGGTAGCTCAGCTGGGAGAGCGTCGCGTTCGCAATGCGAAGGTCGGGAGTTCGATCCTCCTCCTCTCCACCATTCGGGTCATCCAGCAAGGTCCCGAGCAGTCCCGGAAAGATCAAAAAGCCCTTGAGAATCAATGCTCTAGGGGGGTTTTTGTCCGTCAGCGGTTCGTGCCGACCATGGTCTGCAATGCTGACAGCACGTCCTGGCGATCGACGCCAGCCACCTGCTGCAGTTCCGTGGCCAATGAGTCGAGTGCCGCAACGCCTTCGCTGCGCAATCGCGCAATGGCTCGACCGGCATCCTTGGCGTCAGCGAAGCCGTTGCTCTGCAATAGCACGCGGCCTTTGGTGCCGATCAACTTGAAGTAGAACTTCCCGTCGGCATCGCGGTATTGCCTGAAGCCGGGTTCGGTCGCGGCTTTCCGCGTCGGCTTTGTCGAACTCCTTTTGGTCGGCTCGCCGCCGGTCATCGTCGAATCGAGGCGACGCAATCCCACCGCCTGTCGCAACTCGGCGATGAAGGGGCGAGCGATCGCACGAGCCCTTTCGGCGCCGGCGCGCAACGTGAGTTCGATGTGTGCGGGCTGCGCCATCAACGCGTCGTATCGCTCCCGCATCGGTGCGATCTCGCCGTCGATGCGTTCGAACAGAAGCTGCTTCGCATCACCCCAGGCGATGCCTTCGGCGAAGCTCTTGCGCAGCGCCTGCGATTCTTCGGCGCTGGCAAAAGCCTGATAGATCTGGAACAGCGCCGAGCCTGCGGTGTCCTTCGCCTCTCCCGGCGCGCGCGAATCGGTGACGATCCCCGCGATCAGCTTTCGTAGCGACTCGCGTGGCGCGAACAGCGGGATCGTGTTGTCGTAGCTCTTGCTCATCTTGCGGCCGTCGAGGCCCGGCAGGGTAGCCACGGATTCCTCGGTTTCGGCGGCCGGCAGCACGAAATGCGCTCCGTAGACGCGATTGAAGCCTTGCGCCAGGTCGCGCGCCATCTCGATGTGCTGAACCTGGTCGCGCCCGACCGGCACCTTGTGCGCGTTGAACAGCAGGATGTCGGCAGCCATCAGAACGGGATACATGAACAGGCCGACGCTGATGCCGGCGTCCGGGTCGGTGCCGGCGTCGGTATTCCTGTCCACCGCGGCCTTGTAGGCGTGTGCGCGATTCAGCAGGCCCTTGCCTGCGACGCAGCTCAACAGCCAGGTCAGTTCGGCGATCTCCGGGATGTCGGATTGGCGATAGAACACGACGCGATCCGGATCGAGCCCGGCTGCCAGCCAGGTCGCGGCGATCTCGAGAGTCGAGCGCCGCACCCGCTCCGGCTCGGC
>JBDTCA010000196.1:0-8353 GCA_039923815.1 Caldimonas sp.
ACTTTCCCGAGTTCACCGGCCGCATCTGCCCCGCGCCCTGCGAGTCGGCGTGCGTACTCAACATCAACGACACGCCGGTCGGCATCAAGTCGATCGAGCACGCGATCATCGACCGCGCATGGGCCGAGGGCTGGGTCGTGCCGCGGCCCGCCTCGGTCAGGACCGGCAAAACGGTCGCCGTGGTCGGCTCCGGGCCCGCCGGCCTCGCCGTGGCTCAGCAGCTCGCGCGGGCCGGGCATGCGGTGACGGTCTTCGAGCGCAACGACGCGATCGGTGGCCTGCTTCGCTACGGCATCCCGGACTTCAAGATGGAGAAGACGCACATCGATCGCCGAGTCGCGCAGATGGAGGCCGAGGGCGTCGTCTTTCGCACCGGGGTCCGCGTCGGCACGCCGGCCGCCGATGAAAACGTCACCGACTGGTCGACGGAATCCATTTCGCCCGCGGAGCTGAAGGCGCAATTCGATGCCGTGGTGCTCGCCGCCGGCGCCGAGCGTTCGCGCGATCTGCCCGTGCCGGGGCGCGATCTCCATGGCGTCCACTACGCCATGGAGTTTCTGCCGCAACAGAACAAGGTCAATGGCGGCGGCACGATCGACCAGCAGATCCGGGCTGACGGCAAGGACGTGATCGTCATCGGCGGAGGCGACACCGGCAGCGATTGCGTCGGCACCAGCAACAGACACGGCGCAAGAACCGTGACCCAGTTCGAGCTCATGCCGATGCCGCCGAACCAGGAAGACAAGCCCTTGGTCTGGCCCTACTGGCCCACCAAGTTGCGCACGTCGTCGAGCCACGAGGAGGGCTGCGACCGGGAGTTTGCAATCGCCACCAAGGAGTTTGTCGGCGAGGCCGGCAAGCTCACAGCGTTGAAGACCGTGCGAGTCGAATGGCGTGGTGCCAAGATGGTCGAGGTCGAGGGCAGCGAGGAGGTCATGCCGGCCGACCTGGTGCTTCTTGCCATGGGCTTCGTGAGCCCGTTGGCTAGCCTCCTCGACGGCTTCGGTGTCGAGCGCGATGGCCGCGGCAACGCACGCGCCGGTGTCGATGTCGAGGGTGGCTATGTGACCAGCGTCGCCAATGTCTTCGCGGCAGGCGACGTCCGTCGTGGCCAATCGCTTGTGGTCTGGGCGATCCGGGAAGGTCGGCAGGCAGCTCGTGCGGTCGACGCCTTCCTGATGGGCGCCAGCGAGCTGCCGCGCTGATTCGATGACGCCGCAGCTTCCTGCAGGCGCAGTGCCTGGGCGTGCCGACGTCGGTGACGTGGTGATCGCGATCGAGAACGTCGTATTCGGATACGACGCTGGTCGCACCATCCTCAACGATGTGTCGCTGAGCTTCGGCCGCGGCAAGGTCACGGCCATTCTCGGCGGCTCCGGCTGCGGCAAGACGACGCTGCTGCGGTTGATCGGCGGCGTGTATCCCGTGACCCAGGGCGCCATTCGCATCGACGACGAGCTGGTCGACGCCGGCGACCGGGCGCAGCTGTTCGCACTGCGACGCCGTCTGGGAATGCTGTTCCAGTTCGGGGCGCTTTTTACCGACCTGTCCGTGTTCGACAACGTCGCGTTCCCGCTTCGCGAGCACACCGACCTCGACGAGTCGATGATCCGCGACATCGTGCTGATGAAGCTCAACGCGGTCGGACTTCGGGGTGCTGCCAAACTGAGGATCGCCGAGATTTCCGGCGGCATGGCGCGCCGCGTCGCCCTGGCGCGTGCGATCGCGCTCGACCCTGAATTCATCCTCTACGACGAACCCTTTGCGGGCCTCGACCCGATCTCGATGAGCGTGGCTGCCAATCTGATCCGTACGCTCAACGACACCACGGGCGCCACGTCCATTCTGGTCTCGCACGATGTCGACCAGTGCTTCTCGATCTGCGACTACGCCTACCTGATGTCGTCGCAGGGCAAGGTCGTTGCCCACGGCAAGCCGGAGCAACTGGCCGGATCAGAAGATCCGGAGGTTCGCCAGTTCATTCGGGGCGAGCCCGATGGCCCGGTCCGGTTCCACTATCCGGCGCCGCCATTGTCGGAAGACTTCGGTGTTCGGCCATGAGCCGGTCATGACGGCATTCATCGATTGGATCGGGCGCGCCACGCTCGAGTTCCTGCGCATCCTTGGCCACCACGCCACCTTCTTCGTCGAGCTGATGCGGGCCTGCCCGGCGGCACTGCGCCGGCCCTATCTGGTGGTCGCCCAGATCCACGCCATCGGCAACCTTTCGCTCGTGATCATCCTGTCGTCGGGACTGGCAGTCGGCTTCGTGCTGGCGCTGCAGATGTATTACGCGCTCGCGACCTACGGCGCGGCCGAGTCTCTCGGTCTCATCGTCAATCTGTCGCTCACACGCGAGCTCGGCCCGGTGGTCACGGCGCTGCTGTTCGCCGGTCGCGCCGGCACCTCGCTGACGGCAGAAATCGGCCTCATGAAGGCGGGCGAGCAGCTGGCCGCGATGGACATGATGGCCATCGATCCGAAGAGCCGCGTGCTGGCGCCGCGTTTTATCGCGGGGCTCGTCTCGATGCCGATCCTGGCCATCCTGTTTTCGGCCGTCGGCATCCTGGGCGCCTACGTGGTGGCCGTACTGCTGATCGGCGTCGACGCCGGAAACTTCTGGTCCATCATGCAGTCGGGCGTCGATGTCCGCCGCGACATCGGCAACGGCATCATCAAGAGCGTCGTCTTCGGCCTCATCTGCACGTTCGTGGCGCTGTACCAAGGCTACGAGGCGGAGGCCACTCCGGAAGGCGTGGCACACGGCACCACTCGCACGGTCGTCATCGCTTCGCTGGGCGTGCTGATGATGGACTTCGTGCTGACGGCACTGATGTTCACGACCCCATAGCACTGCAGATCAGGAATTAAAGATGGGCAAGAAAAGCATAGAAACCTTTGTCGGCATCTTCGTGTTGCTCGGCTTCGCGGGCCTCGTTTTCCTGGCTCTCAAAGCCGCCAACCTCGGCAGCTTTAGCTCCGGTGAAACCTACACGTTGACGGCTCGTTTCGACAACATCGGTGGCCTGAAGGTGAGGGCGCCGGTGAAGAGTGCGGGCGTCACCGTCGGACGGGTGGCGTCGATCACGCTCGACCAGGCCCGCTTTCAGGGCCTGGTGCGATTGGACATCCAGCGCGACTATCAGTTTCCGAACGACTCTTCGGCTCGCATCCTGACCTCCGGGCTCCTCGGCGACCAGTACCTCGGCATCGAACCCGGTGCGCAGGACAAGATGTTCGCGAACGGCGACGAGATCAAGCAGACACAATCCGCGGTGGTGCTGGAGAGCCTCATCAGCCAGTTCCTGTTCAGCAAGGCCGCCGACGCCGGAGCCCCGTCGGGGCCTGCGACGACTGCCAGTGGAGCAAAGAAATGACGCGTCCGAGAGTCTCGTTTTCGTTACGCTTTCTCGCCCTGCTGGCATTCGCCGCAGCGGTCGCAGGTTGCACCACCATCCAAGCGGCGCGCGGCGGCCCGGGTCAGCGGCTGGATCCGTGGGAAAACTGGAATCGGAAGGTGTTCAACTTCAACGACAGCGTCGATCGCGCTGTGTTGAAGCCTGTCGCCACCGCGTACACGAACGTGGTGCCGCAACCCGTACGGCGCGGCGTTGGCAACTTCTTCGGCAACTTCGCCGATGCGTGGTCGGCGATCAACAACATCCTGCAGGGCAAGTTCATTGCTGCGTCGGAAGACGCCACCCGGGTCGGGGCAAACACGTTGTTCGGCCTGTTCGGCATCCTCGACGTCGCTGCCGAGATGGGCATCGAGCGGCACTACGAGGACTTCGGGCAAACACTCGGGCGCTACGGTGTGGGCGCCGGCGCGTACATCGTTCTGCCGATCCTCGGGCCGTCCACGGTGCGCGACACCGCGGCGATGCCGCTCGACCGGTTGGCGTCGCCCCCGGCTTTTTTCGAAGGCACCGCCACTCAGCTCGGTCTGGCAACTCTACAGATCGTCAACACGCGTTCGGGTCTGCTCGGCGCCACGCGTGTCATCGATGACATCGCCCTAGACCGCTACACCTTCGTGCGCGATGCTTACCTGCAGCGGCGTCGCAGCCTCGTCTTCGACGGCGACGTGCCCGAGACACCGGCCTCGTCCGAGGGCGCCGCGGTCGATGCTGCCGGAGCCGCAACTGCGAACCTGGCCCCGCCCGCCGCGGCTACGCCGGCGTCGGGATCGACGGCCAAGCCATAGGGCTTTGCGCTGGCGTGAACCGGTTGGCGACATCCGGCGTTAATGTCGTGGAATGCATTTTCCAAGCTCCCGAGGACACCCCATGATCACAAGAAGAATGCTTGGCCTTCTGGCGGGCGCCGCCCTTACCCTGGCGGCCGTTGGTGCGCATGCCCAAGCCGCCAAGGCACCTGACGCGCTCATCAAGGAAGTCTCGACCGATGTCCTCGACGCGGTCAAGGCCGACAAGACGATCCAGGCGGGCGACGTTCGCAAGGTCACGGCACTGGTTGACCAGAAGGTGATTCCATATGTCGACTTCCAGCGCATGACATCGTCGGCGGTCGGCCGCTATTGGCGCCAGGCCACGCCCGATCAACAGAGGCGCGTTCAGGAAGAGTTCAAGTTGTTGCTCGTGCGGACGTACTCGGGCGCCTTGGCACAGGTGAGTGCCGAGCAGTCGGTCGTGCTGAAGCCGATGCGCATGCAACCCACCGACACCGAAGTCGTTGTGCGGACCGAGATTCGCGGCAAGGGCGATCCCATCCAGCTCGACTACCGTCTGGAGAAGGCGGGGGCGAGCTGGCGAATCTATGACGTGAACGTGCTGGGCGTGTGGCTCGTCGAGAACTATCGCAATTCGTTCGCGCAGGAAATCGGCGCCAACGGCATGGACGGTCTGATCGCCAAGCTGGCCGAACGCAACAAGGCTGCGGCCGCAGGCGGCGCCAAGAGCTGACATGCTTCTCCTGCCTGCGACACTGACTTCTCGCGAGGCCAAGGCGACCCTGCGCATGTTGAAGCAGGCTTTGCAGGCAGAAGGCGGGGAAGGCCCCGTGGTGGTGGATGCCGGACCGCTCGACGATCTCGACTCGGCGGCGCTCGCGGTGTTGCTCGAGATCGACCGGCTCGCGGTTGCCTGGGGAAGGAGCTTTGCCGTGCGCAGTGCGCCACCCAAGCTTGCCGCGCTCGCCAAGCTCTACGGTATCGAAGGCATCCTGCTCAAGCCGGAAGCGTCAGCCGCGACGGTGGTGGGTCGATCGCCTGCGCCGCTGTCGGCCTGACGATCAGCGCAATCCGGCAACGTAGTCGGAGACCGCCTTGATCTCGTGGTCGTTCAGCTTGGCCGCCACGGCGGTCATCACCGGATTATTCTTGCGGATGCCGCCGCGAAACGCCACCAGTTGGGCGTCCACATAGTCTGCATGCTGGCCCGACAAGCGTGGGTACTGCGACGGGATGCCCGCGCCGCTGGGCCCGTGACAACCAGCGCAGGCCGGAATGCTTCGATCTGCGGCGCCTCCCCGATAAAGGCGCTCGCCCGCCGTGGCCAGCGTCTTGTCCTTGGAAAAGCCCGGCTTGGCCTGCTTGCCGGCATAGAACACCGCGACATTCCTCATGTCGGCTTCGCTCAAAGCCGACGCCATTGCACGCATCACGGCGTTGTCGCGCTTGCCGGTCTTGAACTCGACAAGCTGCTTGACCAGATAGTCAGGATGCTGCCCCTGCAGGATCGGGTTCGCGGGAGACCCCCGCGATCCGTCGTTGCTGTGGCACGCCGCACAAACTGCCGTCGAAATCGTTGCACCCTTGGCGGCGTCGGGTTGACTTGCAGCAGTCTCGGCCGCGACGACAATGATCGGGGCGGCGAACATGGCGGCGAACACCACGGCCAGCGGACAGAGCGATCGGGCGACAGGCTTCATGAGTGACGCTATTGACTCGAGTACCAAAGCCAGCGATTTTACAATGAGCGCTATGAAGCAGCCATGAACGTGGAGACGAAGATCGCTGCAGCCCAATCAGTTGCTCTGGCAGACGCCGCTGCCGAAAGCAAACGCGCATTGGCGTGGACACACACGGCCCGGTTCCTGACGACGGCGAGCGCACTCACGGACCTGCCGCCGAGCGAGCTTGCGGAAATCGCCTTTGTCGGCAGATCCAATGCCGGCAAGTCGACGGCGATCAACAGGCTTGCCCAACAGAAGCGGCTCGCGTTTGCTTCTCGCACGCCCGGGAGAACGCAGCACATCAACTTGTTTGAAGTCGGTCCGAAAGTGCAAGCCGATGCCTGGTTTGCCGACCTGCCGGGGTACGGCTATGCCGCTGTTGCCCGCGATGCAAAACGCCGTTGGCAAAAAGTGATGGCGGAGTACCTTGTCGTGCGGCGCAGCCTGAGCGGAATCGTCATGCTCGTCGACTCCCGGCTCGGCTTCACGGAACTCGACACCCAGCTGCTCGAGTTCATTCGGCCCCGTACGGCCAACGGAGCCGTCCGACTGCTCGTGCTTCTGACGAAAGCGGACAAACTCAACCGCAACGACCTGCGGGAATCCGTGCAGGTCGCTCAAGGCGTTCTCGCAGCGACCGTCGCTGCCGATGGCGAGGCGGATGTCAACCTGACGCCCTTCTCTGCGCTCAGTGGCAGTGGCGTTGCCGAGGTCGCTTGCGTCTTGCGTGGCTGGGTCGATGCCAGCAGGACGCCTGCACGCACGGACTAGCCGCCGGTGGATGGATGGGCCTTG
Organism: Caldimonas sp.; assembly: GCA_039923815.1. Taxonomy (GTDB): domain Bacteria; phylum Pseudomonadota; class Gammaproteobacteria; order Burkholderiales; family Burkholderiaceae_C; genus Schlegelella_A. The sequence goes on from JBDTCA010000196.1 coordinate 6,709, forward strand.
CCCGCAGGAATGTCCCAGTCGAACTGGCCCGCCGGCGTGAGGGCGCCGGGGTATCTCGGGTTGACGCCTTGCTGTGCGTATTTGATCTCGATGTACTTGAAGACCATCTCCACCTTCTGAAGAACGTTCCCATCGTCGGTGGCGCTGTTCGCGACCTTGGTGATGAAAGCCTCTTTCATGAGGACCTGGAAGAAAGGTTTTTGTCCGTCCGGTCCGGTGGACTTGCACATCTCCATCCTGACTTCGTCGAACGAGGTGCCCGTACAGATGTAGCCGAGGATCGTGTGTGAGGACTTGTCCCAGTAGTGCTCCCAGTTCATCTTGCCGGGGTTGGGCTTGCCAACGCTTGCGCCGCCTCCCTTGGTCCAGCTGGTCTCGGCCTCGACTTCCCAGTCCCAGCTCTGCAGCTCGATCCACTTCACGTAAGGCGGCTGTCTTGATTCGCCCTCTGCCTTGCCCAACTGCATGAACGCATTCAATCCCATGTCCGCTCCTTGTGTTGTTCGCGAGGCCCGCGATCTCGCCTGCCTCGCCACGCGAGAGGTTGCCGATGGCCATGCCGCTTGTCAAACATCCTTGCGGGGAACAAAGGTTGCGCCCGGGGTGCACACTCGGCAAGACAGCGGCTCGGCTCACGCACATGATCGAAACAAGTGACATTCAGCTTCCCGGAGGCACGCGCCTCAGTTGCCGTGCCGCGGGCCGGCCGGGGGCGCCAGTGCTGGTGTTTCTGCATGGCTTCCCGGAGGCAGCCTTTGTCTGGGACGCAACCCTGCTGCATTTCGCGGATCGGTACCGCTGCGTCGCGCCCAACCTGCGCGGCTACGAGCATTCGTCGTCGCCGGTCGAAATCGAGGCCTATCGTGCCAAGCATCTGGTGGCCGACATCGTCGCGTTGATCGACATGCTCGGGGGCCGCGTCGAGGCGCTCGTGGCCCATGACTGGGGCGGCGCCATCGCCTGGAACCTGGCTGCACAGCTTCCGAGGTGCTTGAAGAGACTGGTCATCGTGAACTCGCCGCATCCGGCCACGTTCCTGCGCGATCTGCAGACGAATCCGGCACAGCAGGCCGCCAGCGCCTACATCCATTTCCTTTGTCGGCCTGACGCAGAAGAGCTGTTGGCGAGAGACGACTTCGCCAGGATGTGGCCGTTGTTCACTGGCATGGGCGCCGCCGACCCGGCGCGGCCGGGCGGCGGCTGGCTGACGCCAGACGTGCGCGATCAATACCGCGCCGTCTGGGCCATGGGCCTGACGGGAGGCTGCAACTTTTATCGGGCGTCGCCCTTGCGGCCTGCGACCAGCGCCGACGACCCGGTGCTGGCGCTGCGATTTCCGGCCGAAGCCGTCACCGTCCGCGTGCCGACAAAGGTGATCTGGGCGGAAGACGACATCGCCTTGCTTCCGTCGTTGCTCGAGGGCCTTGACGAGTTCGTACCCGACCTGCGAATCACACGGGTGGCAGGTGGCACACATTGGGTCATCCACGAACGGCCCGATCTGATCGCTACCGAGATCGAGGCCGAACTGGCCCGTTGACGACGCTCAGGCGTGCGGTGAGGGCTCGCGCATCATCCGGTCGACCGAGCGTTGCACCAGGGAGCGGGCTTCCAGCGGCTGCACGAGGCCCGCCGAACTGAGCCG
>JBDTCA010000197.1:0-2942 GCA_039923815.1 Caldimonas sp.
CGGCCGAAAAGAACGGCGCGCCCGACGATCACCTGGCCGAGGCCCGGAGCACCGACCCGGCGGCTTAGGGCTTTGCGCCGGCCGCCCTGTCGTGCGCCGGCACCGCCATGATCGCGTTTTCGCACCCTGGGAGTCGTGCCATGCACACGTTCGTTGGCCCCATCGCCTCGGCGCAGTCGCTGCGATGCAGGAACGATCTTGCCAGCCTGCTCGGATTTGAGTCCGGCGCGCGGGTGTCGATCAAGTACGGCGGCCGCATCAGGTGAGCGGCGCGCGGTTCGGCCGCTTCGTCGGCTCGACGGGGAGGGCGGTGCTGGTCGGTGGCTTCACGGCGCTGGTGCTGGCCGCGTGCGCCACCTCTGGCCCAGCCCCGACCGCAGTGGCGGCAGCGGGGTCCGCAGTCGAGCCGCGCGGCGAGGCACGGCCGTGCCCGGAGGGCGTCGCTGCTGCCAGCCGATGCGTGGCGGGCCGCGACAGCGCCGGCGCCTACTACTGGCTCGTCGTGCCGCCGGCCTGGAACGGCACGCTCGTCGTGCATGCGCACGGTGGCCCCGAACTCGGTGCGCCGAGGCCGGCACGGGCTGGCGACGACCTGAAACGCTGGTCGGTGTGGAGCCGCGCCGGCTATGCCTACGCCGGTTCCGGCTACCGGCAGGGCGGCGTCGCCGTCACCTCGGCGGCCGAAGACATCGAGCGGGTACGCGGCATCTTCATCACCGAGTTCGGCGTGCCGAAGCACACCGTGCTGCACGGCCAGTCATGGGGAGCCGGCGTGGCGGCCAAGGCGGCCGAGAAGTTCAGCGCACCGGCCGGTGGCGGCAAAGGTCCGTACGACGCTGTGCTGCTGACCTCGGGCGTGCTGGGCGGCAGCGAGTCTTACAACTTCCGGCTCGACCTGCGGGTGGTCTACGAAGCCTTATGCGGCAATCATCCCGGGCCCGGCGAGATCGCCTACCCGCTCTGGCAGGGCCTGCCGCCGGGCTCGACACTGACCCGCGCCCAGCTGTCGGCGCGCGTCGACGAATGCACCGGCGCCGGCCGGCGCGCCGCCGAGCGAACGCCGGTGCAGCAGGCCCGCCTCGACGCCATCGCGAAGGTCGTGCGCATCCCCGAGCGCTCCGTCGCGAGCCACCTCGCGTGGGCAACGTGGCACTTCCAGAACATCGTCTACGAGCGCCTCGCTGGTCGCAATCCGTTCGGCAACATCGGTGTGCGCTACCGCGGCTCCAGCGACGACGATGCACTCAACGCCCGCGTTGCGCGCTACGCCGCCGATCCAGCCGCGCAGGCCGTCTTCGCTGTCGATGCCGACCTGAGGGGCCGTATCGCGGTGCCGGTGCTGACCGTGCACGCCGTCGACGACCCGACGGCTTTCGTCGAGCTCGAATCGTTCTTCCACGATCGCATGGTGCAGGGCGGCAGCGGTGCTCGGCTCGTCCAGACCTTCACCGACGACCACGAGCACAGCTACCTCAGCGACGCGCAGTACGTGGCCGCGATGGCGGCGCTGCTCGCGTGGGTCGAGCGTGGTGACAAGCCGACGCCGGCGAGCGTTGCTGCGGGTTGCTTCAGCGTGCCGGCAGCATTCGATCCGGCCAGGGGCTGTCGCTTCCTGCCGTCCTATGCCCCGGCGCCGCTGACCGATCGGGTGCCGGCCCGATAGAGCGATGCGCCGTGTTTGCACGTCTCGTGCAGGCTGCGGCGCTGTCGGCGCAGGCTCTGCGCAGTTTCAGGCGGTGAAGCGCACCTCGACGGCGCCCAGGCCCGCGAACTCCGCCCTGTAGACGCCCGGCCCGGGCAGCCAGGGCGCGCCGGTGCAGCTGCCCGTCGTGACGATGTGGCCGGCGCGCAGGCCCGCACCGCCCTCGGGCTGTGCGTTGGCGAGCAGGACGACGGTGGCGAACGGATCACCGTCGAGGATCGCCGCGCCGCTGCCGTGCGCCAGCTCGCTGGCGCCATGGATGCCGTCGCGCTCGGCCTGGAGCACGATCGTGGTCGCCGCGAAGTCAATGGCTTGCCAGTCGACGATGCGCGGGCCGGCGACGAAGCCGCCGTTGTTGAAGGCGTCGGCCAGCTCGGCGCACGCACCGAGGCCGCGGGGCAGCCGCGAGTCGACGACCTCGATGGCGAGCCGCAGCGACGCCACGGCGGCCTGCACCTCGCCGCGCGAATAGGGCCTGCCAGCGCGCGCCGGCAAATCGTGCGCGAGCTCGAACGCGAACTCGCATTCCAGCTTGGCGGCGATGAAGTCTGCGACGCGGAACTCGGCCGGCCGCTCGCTCGCGTCACGCATCCATGCGGCCATGACCGGCCCGCCGATCGGGCGGGGCACGCCGAGCGTTCGCCGCTGCTCGTCGTTGATCGCTGCCACCTTCCAGCCGCCGACGTCGCCGAGGCCCTTGACCACTGCGCCCTGCAGACGGTAGGCCTCGGCCAGGTCGCGGGGCAGCCATTCGGTGGGCCAGCGGTCGATGACTCGAGCGGTCTTGCGGGCGCCGATCAGGGCAGTGGCGGCGGCTTCGATCTCGGTCATGTCCATCGCCCCATTGTCGCGTCGCGCATGGACCGCTGCCGCCGCTTCGGTCGCCAGGCCTCGATAATCCGGAACCGCTTTGCATGTCGCCAACGACCCGATCCCCTTGAGTGAGCTGCACCGCTTCCTGTTCGACGGCTTGCCGGTCCGCGGCATCCTCGTCCGCCTGACCGAAGGATGGCAGGAGGTGCTGTCGCGTCGTGCCGGCGCCGGCGACGTGTTGCCCGAGGCCGTGCAGCGGCTCGCTGGCGAGATGGCCGCGGCCGGCGTGCTCATGCACGCCAACATCAAGTTCGACGGCGCACTCGTGCTTCAGGTCTATGGCAGTGGCCCGGTCAAGCTCGCGGTTGCCGAGATCGGCGCCGACCTCTCGTTTCGCGTCACCGCGAAGGTGACGGGCTCAGTGAGC
>JBDTCA010000198.1:0-5642 GCA_039923815.1 Caldimonas sp.
TCGGTATATCCTCATCGAGCGGCTTGGCGTTCACCGAGCCATGTAGGAGAAGCAATGGGCATCATCTGGACGATCGTTATCGGGTTTTTCGCGGGCTTGATCGCTAAATTCATCATGCCTGGCAAGAACGAACCCTCTGGTTTTGTGTTGACCACCATCCTCGGCGTCGTCGGAGCCGTCGTTGCGAGCTATCTCGGCCAAGCGCTTGGATGGTATTCACCTGGAGAGGGAGCCGGACTCATCGGCGCCGTCGTGGGGGCGATCGTCGTTCTCTTTGTTTGGGGTCTCATCGCAAAGCGACGGGTGTAGAAGACGTGAGGCTTCGGCACATTCCAAACGAGGCATATAGGACGTAATTGCGCGCCGACGCGACCCCGGTGCAGCCACTGCCTTGGCTGAACCAATGCCGCGCTTACCGCGGACAAGCAGACCGCTGAAGCGACCAGGCCGCCAACGACCGCCGCCCCGCAAGGAGGCCAGTCACTGCGATCCAGCCGATGACTGCCGTGGCCAGCACGGCCAAGCCGGTGGCTCGGATTAATCCGACGTGGCAGGGAAGCCGTCGCACAGAGCCCTCACCGCGCCGGCGTCACTAAGTGAGACCGTTTGACCCTGTGCCAGGGCGTGTGCGTTGTCGGCGACGATGCGCGCAATCTCCGCACATTCCGGTGCGCCCATGCCGCGAGTCGTGATACCCGAGACGCCTAAGCGCAAGCCACGAGCGGTCGCGAAATCGGTGTCTCCCGGCACGGGCGCGGCATTACATCCCAGATTCGCGCGGTCGAGCGCCGCCACTAGCGGGGCCGACGTAATGGCAAGGGGCCGAAGGTCGGCGATGAGGAAGGGCACATCGGAGCCGCCGGTCAAAGTCGGAATGCCGCGTTCCAGCAAGGCCGCCCCGAGCGCGCCGACGTTGCGCAGCACCTGTTCGCTGTACCGACAAAACTCCGGCTGCATCGCCTCCCGGAATGCAACGGCCTTCGCCGCGATCATGTTGACGAGTGGCGTCCCTTGGAGTCCAGGTGACACGGCCGCGTCGAGCCGCGCAGCCAGCAGCGCGTCGTTACACAGGATCAGACCCCCGCGCGCGCCGCGAAGACTCTTGTATGTCGTGCTGGTGACGACGTCAGCGTGCGGTAATGGGTTCGGGAAATGGCCCGTCGCCACGAGTCCTGCGACGTGCGCGATATCCACCATCAAATGTGCACCGACCTCTCGCGCTATTTCCGCGAACCGCTCGAAGTCAATGCTTCGCGGATACGCGGAGGCGCCGGCGATGATTAGCCGAGGTCGATGCTGGCGCGCCAGCACGCGCGCCTGTTCGTAGTCGATCAGATGCGTATTCGCGTCTACACCGTAGTGCACAGCCCGAAACCACTGCCCAGAGAGCGTGCTTTGTTCGCCGTGGCTAAAGTGGCCGCCGGCATACATGCTCATGGACAGCAGTGTGTCGCCGGGACGCAGTAGTGCGAGCAACACCGCTTGGTTGGCCTGCGTGCCCGAATGCGGCTGCACGTTGGCGAAGCGCGAGTCGAACAGAGCACAGGCGCGATCGATTGCCAGTCGCTCGATGGCGTCCACCGCTGCCGACGCCGCCAGGAAACGCATGCCTGGATAACCTTCGACCGTTGTGTTTCCGAGCACGCTGCCGCTAGCCTCGAGCTGCGCGAGGCTGATGTAGTTGTCGGAAGCGACCAACTCCAGCCTTTCAGATTGCCGCCGCGCTTCAGCATCAATGAATGCGGCGATCTCCGGATCGACCTGTCGCAGACTGCGGTCGAAGGCGGCAGGCTGAACCATGCTCAGGAGGCACAGGACATCATCGGTTCAAGCAGGCAACCATCCTGCAGCGCCTCGAGAGGTTGGTGGTCACGCTCATGTGCCATCTCCGGCACGCTCTTGGTCGCCAAGTTAGAGCAAGGGTTGTAAATCACGGAGAACACCCAACGCGGATAAGGCGAGACGTTGGCAGCCGAAACGTGCAGCAAGTTGTCGCCGAAGATCAACAGCGTCCCGCGCGGACCCTTGGCTGAAACCATTCCCAGCTCGTTCACCAGTTTCGCCACGGCGTCATGAGGCACAGTCCACAGCTCCCACTTCTCTCCATCGACACTGCGCTTTATCGGAATCTCTCGCTTGTGCGAGCCCGGTACGAACATCAGCGGCCCGTTGAACTCGGTCACGTCGTCGAGATGAATGTGGAAATTCAGCGCGAGCGGCTTCGGTACGCCGTCGCGGTTGTGGTGCGTTGCAAAGTCGGTGTGCCACTCGAAGCCCCCGCCATCGAAACCCGCTTTGAGGTTGATCTTCACCTGCTGTGCATAGACATCTTCGCCCACGATTTGCATGGCAGGCTCAAGCATGCGGGGATGGCGCACAAGACGACGGTACAGCTCGTTGCGACGATGTAGCGACAGGATGTTTCGAACCGTGTGCTTGCCTGCTTCGCGAGGGTTCTCAGGGCAATCTACGACGACCATTGCTGGCACCTCTCCGCGCAACCGTTCCACTTCTTGCGAGGTGAAGACGTCATGCAAAATCAGAAAACCGTCTTCGTCGAGCCCGAGCAGCTGTTCGTCGGTGAGTCGCATGTCTAAGCTCCGGCGTTCAATTGACTGTGACCCAGCGCATCGGGATGCTGTCGTCGGCGGGCTGGAACAGATCGATGTTCTTGCGCATTGCCCACACCAGCGCTTGCTGGTGCAGGGGGATGTATGCGTAGTCGTCAACGTAGATCTTCGTGGCCTGACGGATCAGTGCATTGCGTGAGGTCGGATCGGGCTCGTTGTCGATCTTCTCGGCCAGCGCATCGAAGGCGGGGTTGGAATAACCGCCGATATTGGCCTGGCCGCGCCGCGTCGTCGCCGACGGCGTCTCCAGCAGCGAATCGAGCACGTTGTGAACGTCGTAGGTCGACGCGGGCGACCACGCCATGAGGTAGAGGCTGGTCTTGCCGGGTGAGTAGTCGCCCTTGCGCATGAGCTTGCCGAAGAAGCCACTGCGCGGCTGCGTCAGGAGGTCGACCTTGATGCCGATCTTCGCCAGCATCGCGACAACGGCTTGGCAGATTGCGGCGTCGTTGACATAGCGGTCGTTCGTGCAATCCATTCCGGTCGTGAAGCCGTCGGGGTAGCCGGCGTCGGCGAGGAGCTTGCGGGCTTCCTCACGCGTCAACATCGTGGGGCGCTTGTCCAGGTCCTTCATGTAGCCGTTGATCACCGGTGCGACGAGTAGCGCTGTCGGGTACGCCTGCCCGCGCATGATCGTTCGGCGGATCGTCTCGACATCGATCGAGCGGTAGATCGCCTCGCGCACGCGCCGGTCCTTGAACGGGTTCTTGCCTTTGACGTTCGACTCTGGAAGCTCCGCCAGCTCCTGGTTGAAGCCGAGGAAGACGACCCGCGTTTCTGGTGTTTCCATCACCTTCAACGTCGGGTCGGCCTTAAGCCCCTCGACGTCAGGCGGAGGCACGTCGTAGATCATGTCGATGCCGCCCGAGCGCAGCGCGGCGACGCGCGTGGCCGCATTTGAGATGGGCGTGTAGACGACCGTGTCGAGGTTGTGCGTCGGCTTGTCCCACCAGGTCGGGTTGCGCACGAGCACGGTTCGCTCTCCCTCACGGCGCTCTTTGAGCATGAATGGTCCGGTGCCCATCGCGTTGCGGTTGGCGTAGCCCTCTTCCTTTTTCGTCAAGTCGGCGACGTTGGTGGCGTCGTGCTTTTCCGCCCACACCTTCGACATCATTCCCAATGCTGCGAACTTGGAAGCCAACAGAGGGTCGACACGGTTCGTGTCGATCTCGACCCGAAGGTCACCGACCTTGCGCACCGCCTTGAGCGTGGAGAAGTACGCGAGCATGTTCGAGCCACGCCCGTTCGCGCGGTTGAGCGAAAACACCACATCGTCTGCGTTGAACGGCGTGCCGTCCTGAAACGTGACGTTGGGCCGCAGGTCGAAGAACCAGGTGGTAGGCGACACCTGTCCCCACTTCACAGCGAGCGCCGGCTCGAGCTTGAGCTCTTTGTTGCGGCGGGCGAGCGGCTCGTAGATGTTGGCGTTGAACGTCAGCAGAAATGTTTCGTTGCGGGCGTACGGGTCCATTACGCTCACGTCGCCGGCACCCGCCCAACGGAACGTCGCCGCGGCGGCAGGCGTCGGGCCGATCGTGGCGAACGCGAAAGCGGCGAGGGCCGCAGCAGCTTGAAATGGTCTATTCGGCGTCTTCATGGTCGAGCCCTTCGTGGATTTCGGATGGGAGAGTAATGAACCGCCTAGACGCGGCCGGTCTCGGCGTAGTGACCGTTGAGGCCGTCGATGGCCATGCGCACTACTTGGTGGCCGCGGAATAGGACGGACTCCTTCCAGTCCGCGGTGTCCGGAAAATACTGCCGTCGCAGCGCTTGGCGGATCGGCGCCGCTTCCGGGCCGAGGGGATCGCCATGCTTATGCAGCCAGTGATCGGCTCGCAGAGCTTTGCGACCGGAATCACGGTCGTAAGTGCCAAATTCAAGCGTCGCGAATGTGACACGCGAGTCAGGTAGCGCTCGCTGGTAACCGTAGTGCGTCGAGCCGTCTTTGACCATCGGCAGCGTCTGTCCCTTCGCAGATTCCGTAACCGAGTCGCCCCAGAATGCCCGCACGCGGTCGGAGCCGGCGCTGCCGACGGCATAGTCTGTGATCGGCTCGCCGTAGCCGAAGGGGCCGAGCCCGGTGTGGAAGTCAACTACCGCCACATCCGGCCGGCCCTGGAGGTGGCGGGCAATGATCTCTTGTGTCGTGCGGTACGACCAAGTCGGCCCGCCGCCACCATAGAACATGCCATCCGCATGCTTGTACTGGCCGCTTGCCACTGTGCGAAAGTAAGCCAGGTCGCCGACCTTCTCGCGATAGGTCGCGAGCCGAGAATCAGCGGCCCGCGCGACGAGACCCGTGAGAGAAGTGGGTAGCAGTGCGTCGGCAATCTCGTCGTATCCCGGATTCTCCGGAGCCGGGCGAGTCGAATCGATAAAGTTTCGGTTTAAGTCAACGCCTTCCTGCGTACATCGGCGCAGCCAGGCAAAGCCATAGGGATTGATGGCGTGTATCAGCAGCATGGCAGTGCCATCGGGCAGCGCCGTCGAGGCGTGTGCGGACAGCCAATCAAGCTGGAACGCCGAACCGCAGAATCCCTCCACGCCGTGGGTGCCCGATATCACAACCAACACCTTTGTAGCCGCGGCGTCGCCCAGCCAGGCGATGTCCGTCGACAGCTTCTCGCCACGCGGCCCCTCCGCAGGACAATCGAACGCATCCAATCGAGCGCCGCAGTGCTGCGCGGCAATACAGAAGCGTGCTCGCGCCTCGAAATAGTCTTTTGAGAAACTCGAAGTTACCACTCGATTCCAGTCAAAGATTCAGACATGATGATCACATCATAGATGCGTGCCAGTAGGTTAAATGAGCCAATTTGGACACCTGTCTATTTATAACTGGCAGAATATGCTCTTTCCAATGGCTTATTTAGCACGTTCGCCCAACTGAAAGGCATTGCTGATGGCAAGCCCTCCCATGGATCGAATCGATGCGCGGATCCTTTCTGTTCTGCAAGAAGAGGGGCGGATCTCCAACGTAGAACTGGCCGAGCGGGTTGCACTGTCGGCGAC
>JBDTCA010000199.1:0-3174 GCA_039923815.1 Caldimonas sp.
GACGATCTCGCCTGGCTGGCTTCGCTCGGCGCCGCGACGCGGCCCGGCGAGCGACGCGTCTTCGTCTTCTGCTACGAGAACCTCGCGCTCGCCGCCCTGCTCGACGGCCTCGCCGCCGAGCCGACGCTGCTCCTGGTTGCCCCGGGTGCAGCGGCGCAGCAGGTTGCGGCAGCGCTCGGCCCCACGCGTGTGCGTGGGGCGCTGCGAGCCGTCGACGTGCCGTTCCTGTCGCAGCCGGACTTCGACCGCCTGCTCGCGATGTGCGAGCTCAACCTCGTGCGTGGCGAGGACTCGTTCGTACGCGCGATCTGGGCCGGCGCCCCGTTCCTCTGGCAGCTCTATCCCCAGGACGACGGTGCCCACGCCGCCAAACTCGACGCCTTCCTCGACCGCTTCCTGGTTGGCGCATCACTGCCGCTGCAACGGTCGCTGCGTGACCTGTTCCGGCGCTGGAACGGCATCGGCGGCACGGATGGCGCAATGACCGACCTCGGACCGACCGCGCTCGCGGAGTGGCATCGGCACTGCATCGAGTGGCGCGACCGCCTCGTGGCGCAGGACGATCTCGTCACCCGCCTGATCGACTTCGTGACGTCTCGACGCTAGAATTCGAGGCTTTGCGCCACGCGCCCACGACTGGTACGCCCATGAAAATCGCCCAGGAATTTCGAGCCGGCAACGTCATCATGCACGGCAAGGACCCGATGGTCGTGCTGAAGACCGAGTACAGCCGCGGTGGCCGCAACTCCGCCACCGTCCGCATGAAGCTGAAGAGCCTGCTGAGCAACTCCGGCACCGAGGTCGTCTTCAAGGCCGACGACAAGATCGATCAGGTCATGCTCGACAAGAAGGAGTGCACCTACTCCTACTTCGCCGACCCCATGTATGCCTTCATGGACTCGGATTACAACCAGTTCGAGGTCGAGACCGAGAACATGGGCGACGCCATCCAGTACCTCGAAGACGGCATGCCCGTCGAAGTGGTGTTCTACGACGGCAAGGCCATCTCCGTCGAGCTGCCGACTTCGGTCGTGCGCGAAATCGTCGACACCGAGCCGGCCGTCAAGGGCGACACCTCGGGCAAGGTCCTGAAGACGGCCAAGCTCGCGACCGGCATGGAAATCTCGGTGCCCCTGTTCGTGCAGACCGGCGATCGCGTCGAGATCGACACGCGCACGCACGAGTACCGCAAGCGCGTCTGAGGGTCGACGGGGAGTCCCACGGCGATGCCGCCGTTCGACTTCTCCCTCGTCACCGCGCCGTTTCGCATGCAGCCCGGGCTGCGACGAGTTGCCGCGGGCACATCACAACTGACACCGACGCGCCCTGGCAGTCGCCACCTCCGCGAGAAGATCGCGGTGCTTGGCGCCTTCACCGGCCAGGCTTTGGCCGCCGTTCCAGGCTTCGACCCGATGCCTGCGCTGCGGGCGCTGGCGCACGAAGCCCGCCTCGAAGCGCCCGCAGCCTTCATCGTCGACGACTGCTGCAGCAAGACGCGCTGGCACGCTCCGCGCATTGGTTGGTCGATCGGAGATAGCGGCCCTTGCGGCAGCGGCGACGAAGCCATCGGATCGCTCCTCGCTGCCCTGCCCGAAGCGCTGCGACCGACCGCCCTGCTCTGCCTCGCCTTCGAGGAAGACTTTGCCGTCATCGATGGCGCCACTGCGCTCGTGCCGTGGCTGGCGGTTTGCCTGCCGTCGCGCTGGGCGCCCGAAACGAAGGTCGGCCGGCACTTCGCAGAGATCCACGCGCCGGTGGCCGACAGCGCGACGCTGGTCGCAGCCGGCGCATCGCTGGCCCGACTCGTGACCGGAGGCGAGCGCTGGGAGCGCTTCGTGTGGACGCTGTCACCCGATGGTCGTCTGCATCAGCATCCCGCACGTGACGCCTGGCCGTGGTCGACGGCCGACGCCGCGCTCATCGGCGCAACCGCATTCTTCCGCAGCGAACGCCAGACCTTCATCCCGGTGCCGACCACACCGCAGGCCGTGTTCACGATCCACGTCGACACGCTGCGGCTCGACGATCCGTCCTTCGACGCCGAAGCTGCAAGGCGTGTCCACGACGCTCTCGCGAGCATGTCGCCGGCTGTCTTGGCCTATCGCGGCCTGTCCGAGGCGCAGGCCGATCTGCTGGCGTGGCTGGCGGCACGAGCGAAAGGCGACTCGTCGCCGCACCCATGAGGTCGGGACCGACCGGGCTCGACTTCCTGGCCGCGGTCGGCGCACCCGCCTGCTGGCAGCGCCGGCAGCGCTTCGTCATCCTCGACCACGGCTTCGGCGACGGCGCCCGCTTTCTCGCTGCCTGGTCGGCGTGGCGGGGCGACCCGGCCCGCAGCGCCTCGCTTCATTTCATTGCCATCGAGCCAGCACCGAGCCTTCCTGCCGAGCTCGGCGTCACCAGTGCGGATGTGCGCCTTGCACCGCTCATCGCCCAGCTGATCGCTGCCTGGCCGCCGCACACGTCCGGACTGCATCGACTTGCCTTCGAAGGCGGCGCCATCCAGTTGCTGCTGCTCGTCGGCGACATCGCCGGCGCGTTGCCGAAGCTGCATGCCGAGGTCGATGCATTCTTCATCGCGACGTCGACCGGGACGCAGGGCTCATGCGAGGACACGCGCCGCCTCTGCAAGGCATTGGCGCGCCTGGCGGGACCCGGTGCCAGCGTGACTCTGGCAGAGGACGACGTCGGCGCACGCGACGCACTCAGGGCGGCCGGCTTCACCGTCACGACGATGCCCGGCGGCGCCGATGCGGACCCGCGACGCACGTTCACGATGGCCCGTTTTGCGCCACGCCACCGCCAGCCCGACCTGCCGCGCCGCGCCGCGTCGCGGGCCGCGTCGGTATCGTCCGCCGAGCCGGTCGTCATCGTCGGCGCCGGGCTGGCCGGCTGCGCCATCGCTTCTGCGCTTGCCGAGCAAGGCCGCACCAGCGTCGTCTTCGACCGCCGCGACCGCGTCGCTGCCGAAGCCTCCGGAAACGCGGCCGGCCTTTTCCATGGCGTCGTCCACCGGGCCGACGGCCGCCATGCCCGCTGGCATCGAGCCGCTGCCCTCGCCGCACACGCCGCCGTCTCGCGGGCGCTGGCGCAGGGCGTGCGTGGCAGCGTCGGCGGCCTGCTGCGCCTCGAGCCGGAGGCGACCGACCGGCGCGCCATGCAGGACACGATCGA
>JBDTCA010000200.1:0-4658 GCA_039923815.1 Caldimonas sp.
CGCGCCCGCAGCGGCACGGCGCGCGCCGTCAGCATCGCCGTCTGCTTGCGCTGCACCAGCCAGTCGATACCGAAGGTGAGCACCGCCGGTGTCAGCAGCAGCAGTCCGACGACAGCGCCATGCTGGAAATCCTGCTGGCCGATGACGAGCTTGAAGACATCGGTGGCGAGCATGTTGAAGTTGCCGCCGATCACCTTGGGGATCCCGAAGTCCGTCATCACGAGCGTGAACGCGACCAGCGCGGACGAGATCAGCCCGTACTTGGCGCCCGGCAGGGTGATGGTGAAGAACTTGCGGCGCGTCGTGGTGCCGAGCGCATCGGCCGCTTCGTACAGGCGCGAGTCGGCCAGCGCGAGGGCGCTGAGCAGGATCATCAGCGCGTGCGGGAAGACCGCGAAGCACTCGGCGATGACGATGCCCGGCGCGCCGTAGATGTCGTCGAAGCCGAGCGCGTGGATCAGGCCGCGTGCAATGCCCTGGTTGCCGAACCAGTAGATGAGCGAGATCGCCGACAGCAGCGAAGGCGCGAGCAGCGGAATCAGTGCGATGGTGCGAAACAGGCCCTTGGCCGGGATGCAGCTGCGTGCCAGCGCATAGGCGAACCAGAACGCCAGCGGCACCGTGATCGCGGTGACCAGCACCGAGACGCCGACGCTGTTCAGGAACGAGCGCTGCAACGAGGGCGTTTGCAGGTAGCTCGTGAAGTTGACCAGGCCGACGAAGGCACCGCTCCTGTCCTGCAGCGACTTGGCGAGGATGGTCGCGAGCGGCAGCGCCAGGAAGACGACCAGCGCGACCACGATGGCGAGCAGCGCCGCATGGGCGACGCGGTCGGTCCAGTGCGAGCGCTGCCGCAACGCGGCCGTGGGCAGGGTCAGGACGGCGGACATGCGGTGGACGCGGGCGAAAGGGTGCGCGTCGGGAGGCGCGTCAGAACACGCGCATGCGGTCGCTGCGCAGCGCCAGCTCCATGCGCGCGCCGGCGCGCACGCCGAGGTCGTGCAGCTGATTGAGCGAGAAGGCGATCAGCAGCGGCTGGCCCTCCAGCTCGTCGACGTGCATCTCGGCCAGGCAGGAGCCGCCCAGGAACTCGACCTTGCGGATCTCGGCCCAGACGCGGTTCGCGATGCCGTCGAGGTTGCCGTCGGTGATGCGGTCCTCGGGTCGCAGGTAGAGGCGCACCGACTGCCCGACGACCGGCGCGGCGCAATGCTCGGCGCACTGCATCTCGAGGCGGCCGACGCGAAAGCGGTTGTCGCCGAGCGCCGTGGCCGAAAGCACGTTGACCTTGCCCACGAAGTCGGCCACGAACGCCGTCGCCGGCCGCTCGTAGACGTCCTGCGGCGAGCCGACCTGCTCGATCACGCCCTGGTTCATGACGACGATGCGGTCGGCCACCGAAAGTGCCTCTTCCTGGTCGTGCGTGACCATGATGGTGGTGACGCCGAGCTTCTGCTGCAGCGAGCGGATCTCCTGGCGCAGGCGAACCCGCTCGAGCGCATCAAGTGCCGACAGCGGCTCGTCGAGCAGCAGCAGGCTGGGTGCGGTGGCGAGAGCCCGCGCCAGTGCAATGCGCTGCTGCTGGCCGCCCGAAAGCTGCGCCGGATACTTGCCGTCGCTGCCCGGCAGGCCGACGAGCCTGAGCAGCTCCTCGACCCTCTGCCCGATCCTGGCCCGGCCCTCCTTGCGATTGACGAGGCCGTAGGCGACGTTGTCGGCCACGCTCAGGTTCGGAAACAAGGCGTAGGACTGGAAGACGATGCCGTAGTCGCGCTCGGCCGGCGGCAGCATCGAGATGTCGCGTCCGCCCTGGAAAATGCTGCCCGCGCTCTGCATCTCGAGGCCCGCGATGATGCGCAACAACGTGGTCTTGCCACAGCCCGAAGGCCCCAGGAAGCAGACGAACTCGCCCTTCTCGATCGCGAGATCGATGTCCTTCAGCGCCTGGAACGATCCGAAGTTCTTGCGAATACCTTCCAGGCGCAGGAAGTCCGTCATGTCGCACCGCACCCGACCGGCCGGGCGCCGGACCGCCCCGAGCCCGGCCGCGCCTCCTCGGGGAGCAGCGAGCGTGGGAACGTCATGTCACTTCTTCGGTTCGCTCTTGGCGTCGTAGCGCCGGTTCCATTCGGCCAGGATCCGCTCCCGGTTGTCGGCAGCGACCTTGAAATCGAGCTTGACGAGGCGCTTCTCGTAGTCGGCGGGCACGTTGGCGAGCGGCACGGCGACCCCCGGCTGCGCCGTGATCGCGAAGTTCTTGCCGTAGAGCTTCATCGCGTCCTTGCTCGAGGCCCAGTCGGCCAGCTTCTTCGCCGCCTCGAGCTTCTTGGTGCCCTTGTGAATCGCGA
The DNA here is from genome assembly GCA_039923815.1 of Caldimonas sp. Lineage (GTDB taxonomy): Bacteria > Pseudomonadota > Gammaproteobacteria > Burkholderiales > Burkholderiaceae_C > Schlegelella_A. Next base: position 2,349 of record JBDTCA010000200.1, read on the forward strand.
ACGCTTCCAGGTCCCAGCCGAGGCCTTCCTTCGGAAACACGAGATCGATCGGTGCGCCCTTGGCCTTGTTGCTGTTGGCGCGGTATTCGAAGGAGATGCCGAGCACGTACTCACCGGCCGAAGCCATCGTGCATGGCTTTGAACCGGAGTGCGTGTACTGGGCGATGTTCTCGTGCAGCGCGTCCATGTACTTCCAACCGCCGCCCTTGCCGTTGTCGTCGCCGAACAGCGTGAGCCAGGCAATGACGTCGAAATAGCCGGTGCCCGACGAAGCCGGGTTCGGCATCACGATCTGGCCCTTGTAGATCGGCTTGGTCAGGTCTTTCCAGGTCTCCGGCTTCGGGATGCCCTTCTTCTGTGCCTCGACGGTGTTGAAGCAGATCGTCGCGCCCCACACGTCCATGCCGAACCAGGCCGGCGGGTTCGCCTTGTCGCGGTAGGCGCCCATGATCGCGTCGAGATTGAGCGGCGCGTACGGGATCAGCATGCCCTGCGAGTCGAGCAGGGCCAGGCTCGAAGCGGCGACGCCCATGATCGCGTCGGCCTGCGGGCTTGCTTTTTCAGCCAGCAGCTTGGCCGTGATGACGCCCGTCGAGTCACGTACCCACTTGATCTCGATATTCGGGTTGACCTTCGTGAAGCCGGCCTCGTAGGCCTTGAGCTGGTCGGTCTCGAGCGCCGTGTAGACGGTGAGCTGCGTCTTCTGGGCGAAGGCCGCAGAGGCCGCCAGGACCAGCACTGCGGCGAGTAGCCCCTTGATCGAACCCTTGGTCATGCGATCTCCCTGATGTGGTGTTGAAAAGGCGGATGCCGATCTGTCGCAAAGGCTATGCCAGTCGGATGACAGCCGTTCGATTGGCGCCGTCGATCGGTGAAACGAGTCTGCGATGACCCCCGCGTCGGAGTCAACTGTATTCTGGAGATTGTTGACAATCGCCAAGTCGTGGTTTCTACTCACGCCCATGCAGGTCGCCGTCTCGCCGCACCCCACGATCACCCTGCTGCAAACCAGCTCGTTGACGAGTGTGGTGCAAGGCGAGCTCGAGCGGATGATCCTGTCGGGCGAACTGGCGCCAGGCGCCAAGCTCACCGAAGTCGCCCTGGCCGCCCGCCTCGGCGTCTCGCGCGGTCCCTTGCGCGAGGCTTTCCGCATGCTCGAGGAAGCCGGGCTGGTCCGCACCGAAAAGAACCGTGGCGTCTTCGTGCGCGATCTGCCGGTCGAAGAGGCTGTCGAGATCTTCGAGTTGCGCGCGGCGATGGACGAGGTCGTCGGCCGCCGTCTCGCCGAGTCGATCGCCCCGGCCGGGCTGAAGGAGATTCGCGGCCTGGTCGACGAGATGGAGCTGGCCGTCAAGGTCAGGGACGCGCCCGGATACCACCTGCTCAACCTGCGTTTTCACGACCGCCTCGTCGAGCTTGCCGGCAACTCCAAGCTGACGACCATCTACAGGAAGCTCATCAAGGAGCTCAGCCTCTTTCGCCGCCTCAACCTCGCCGATGGCGGGCTGATGCCGGTATCGGTCAGCGAGCATCGCCACATCGTCAAGGCGATTGCGGCGGGCGATGCCGATGCTGCCGGCCGGGCCATGTATGCCCACGTCATGGAAAGCAAGGACCGGACGATCAAGAACCACCCGAAGCCGACAGTGCCTGCGGCTCACCCGAAGAATCAAAGATGATCGAAGTCAACGGCCGCTCCTACGCCCTCGCCCACCAGCCCACCGTTGTCGTCTGCGTCGACGGTTGCGAGCCCGACTACATCGCCCAGGCCGTGGCCCACGGCCAGGTGCCGTGGCTGAAAAAGGTGCTCGCCACCGGCACCGTGCTGACGGCCGACTGCGTGATTCCGAGCTTCACGAATCCGAACAATCTCTCGATCGTGACCGGCGTGCCGCCTTCGGTGCATGGCATCTGCGGCAACTACCTGTTTGACGTCGCTTCCGGCACCGAAGTGATGATGAACGACCCGAAATGGCTGCGCGCGCCGACCATCCTGTCGGCACTCTCCCACGCCGGCCAGTCGGTGGCCGTGATCACCGCCAAGGACAAGCTGCGCAAGCTGCTCGGCCACGACATGGCCGGCATCTGCTTTTCCGCCGAAAAGGCCGACGAGGCCACCGAAGACGAGAACGGCATCACCGGGGTCGTCGAGCGTGTCGGCATGGCGGTGCCTTCGGTCTACAGCGCCGAGCTGTCGGAGTTCGTGTTCGCCGCCGGCTGCGAACTGATGAGCCATGAGCGCCACCCTGACGTGATGTATCTCTCGACCACCGACTATGTGCAGCACAAGCACGCCCCCGGTACCGATGG
>JBDTCA010000201.1:0-2978 GCA_039923815.1 Caldimonas sp.
TGCGGGCCAAGCAGGCTGCAGGCACGATCAAGGGCGACAACCCCGACCAGGACGCCGGCATCAAGCTGATCCTGCGTGCCATCGAAGAGCCTCTGCGCATCATCGTGCAGAACTCGGGTGACGAGCCGAGCGTGGTCGTCAACGCCGTTCTCGGCGGCAAGGGCAACTACGGCTACAACGCGGCCAACGGCCAGTATGGCGACATGATCGAGATGGGCATCCTGGACCCGACGAAGGTCACGCGCACGGCACTGCAGAACGCGGCATCCGTCGCGTCGCTCATGCTCACGACCGAAGCCATGATCTCCGAAGCCCCGAAGGACGAGTCGTCCGGTGGTGGCATGGGTGGTGGCGGTGGCATGGGTGGGATGGGCGGCATGGGCGGCATGGACATGTAGGTCCGCGCCTCTCGCGCTCCATGAAAGGGCTGCTTCGGCAGCCCTTTTTCATGGGGCCGCGCAGCGATAATCGCGCCGACCTTTCGAACGAGTCCGATGCCCACTTCTGCGCTCTTCCAACGATTCGTCGATGACGAGCTCGGCTTCTCTGCGACCCTCATCGGCCGCGTTCTCGCGGGCACCTTGCAGCTCCTCGCACCGTCGCGGGACAGCCCGTTGAGCCTGAGCGAGAGGCCGCATCAGGCCGACATCGTCGGTTCGCTGCAGCGCGGCGCGACCGCCTACGAGCGCAGCTTCGTCGAATCGCTCGGGAGGCAGGTGGCCGAAGCGCTCGACGCTTCGGTCGAGCCCTCTTTCGGCGGAGCGAAGTCTGCAGCGGGCGGGCTCGAGCTCATGGACGAATCCCGGGTCGAGATCGACATCGAGATCTCGCGGGCGATGCAGCTCATCGACACCACCGCCGAGTGGGAGCTGCGCGAGCTGCAGACCTTCACCTCGACTCTTCTCGGCCAGAACCACATCACCGCCGAGTCGAATCCGTTTCGCCCGCTGGTCTACGCGACGGCGTTGTGGGACGCCGCGTGCACGGTAACCGCGGGCCATGTCCAGCGCGCCGTCGTGCTGCGAACCTCTGCCGGCGTCGCCGCCGGGTTGTTGAAGAAGGCCTGGGCGGCCGCTTCGACCCGGCTCGAGTCGGCCGGCGTGGAGCCCGGCAGCTACCGCACGGTGATCCTTCCGTCGGGCACGACTTTCGGACGACAGACGACCGAGGCGCCGCGAGCGGCGGGTTTGTCGGCGTTGCTGGAAAGCATGCTGCCGCGCGCCGGTATCAACGGCCTTGGCGCCGGCGCCGATCCGAAACCGCTTGGCGTTCGCAACGACACCGGGAGTCGCAGCAGCAGTGAGCTCGAGCATGCCCTGCTCCGATTCGACGAACTGCTCAGGAACTTGCCTTCCGACGCCTCGCTGACCGGCCGCGCGCCGCCCGGCAGCAGTCGGGTCGAACAGCATCGCAGCGCGCTTCTTGCCAGCGCCGGCAGGCCCGTCGACCGGCAGATCATCGAGCTGGTGACGAGACTCTTCGAGTCGCTGCTTGCCGATACGCAACTGCCGTTGCCGCTTCGTCCCGTGCTGTCGCGAATCCAGATTCCGTCTCTGCGCGTCGCGCTCGCCGAACATGCCGTCGTCGAGTCGTACGAGCATCCGATATGGCGCTTGCTCGACCGGATTGGTGAAGCTGGCGTCAGTCAGTCCAGGCTCGAGGACCCACGGTTGGCGTCGTTTCTCGCTTTTTGCGTCGCTGTCGCCGAAGAGCTGGCGGGTGCCTCCAGCCCCGATACGGCGCTGTTCAGACGCGGCCTCAACCGAGTCGACGCTTTTCTGGCCGAACAGCTGCAGAACCAGCTTCGTGCCGCGCAGCCGGCAGTTGACGCCATGCAGATGGCCGAGCGTCGCGAGGTACTGCAGCAGCATCTCTCGCAGCGGCTCGCCGACCAGATGGTGCAGGTGCGCACGACACCCGCGATCCGACGCTTCATCACTGGCGTCTGGGCGCAGGTGATCGCTGACAGCATGCTGCGCCACGGCGATCAGTCCGACGCGACGATGGTCGACCTGAAGACGGCCGACGAGCTGCTCTGGAGCCTCAAGATCCCGGACCATCCGCAGAGCCGGCAACGCCTGATCACGTTGCTGCCGGGCCTTCTGCACCGGGTTCGCGTGGGCATGGATGCGGTGGCGCTGCCCGGGGCGGAGCAACAGGCCGTGCTGAACGAGCTGATGACGATCCACACCGAAGCCCTCCGCCCCGGCGGGCGCAGTGGCACCAATGGCACCAGCGGTGCGATGTCACCTGAGGAAATCGTGCAGCGCATGCGTGACGAGGTGCTCCCTGACTCGCCGTCGGCACGCAGCTTCAGTGACTCGGTGATCGATCTGTCGTCGATGGAAACCGTGCCCGCTGAACACCTGCCCACGGGTGGCGATCGGGTCGACGACGACCCCGCCAAACGGGTCGAGGCGATGCGCATCGGCGACCGGCAGCGCATCTTCCTGCAGGGCCGCTGGAGCCGCGTCCAGCTGCTGTGGCGAAGCGATCGCAGCCTTTTCTTCCTTTTCGCCGGCGAGTCGGCGTCGCGAACCCACTCCATCACCCGGCGCGCGCTCGAACGGCTCAGCTCGGCGGGTCTGGTCCAGCCGCTGGAAGCCCGCTCTTTGGTGGAACGCTCGGTCGACCGGATGATGCGCGAGCTCTCACCACGCGACTGAGCGTCGTCAACGGGCCAGTTCGGCCTCGATCTCGGCAGCGATCAGATCGGGCCGTTCGTGGATGATCCAATGAGTGGCACCCGCCACCCGCGTGATGCGAAGGTCGGGTACGAACTCGTCGAGACCCTCGAGCAACGACGGTAGCAAGGCGATGTCGTCTTCCGCCCAGATCACCCGCGTCGGCACGCGGATGGTGACGGCTTCGGCCGGAAATCGCAGCGCCAGCACCGGGTCGTCGGCGCTGGTCGCAGGCCGCAAGGGCGACGCCCGATAAAAGTTGCAGCCTCCCCACAGGCCCATGGCCCAGACGGC
>JBDTCA010000202.1:0-5702 GCA_039923815.1 Caldimonas sp.
AGCCGACGCGTGGCGGCACGCACGCGGCACCGGCTGCCGCGGTTGCGGCACCCTTCGTCATTGAATCCGTGACGGACACACGCGTTCCCGACGCCTCCGCCGTGTTCCGCGGACGGAACATGCCCGACGAGGAGCTAGCGCCTACGTTCTGAAGCTTTGGCGCGGCAGCGGCGTGCAACTCAACGGCGTGCCCGCTGCGCCTGCGTCACGCCGGTGCGCCATATACCGCGGCACGCGTTTTCCGCACGGGAGGACTTGCACATGAACATGAACACGCACAGGCGCGCCACTGCGTCTCGTCCGCGACTCGCGCTCGCCCGATGGTGGGCAGATCTGTGCAGACTGGGGTCGCGGATCCTTCTGAACCTGCGCCTCTCACGACTGCGACAAGAGCTGTGCCGAATCGAACACGCCGAAAAGTCTGGCGCTCTCGCCGCGGAAGTCAGCGAGGAGGACTGAGCTCGGCGGGCCGATGGACAAGGGCATCAAGTGCCGCTGGCTTCGCTGGGTGAGCTGCTCGGCGTCGATTAACTGACGTGGCACAACGGCACCGTGGCTGAAAAAAACGAAGCGGAGCCAGGCTCCGCTTCGTTCGCCGTGTGCGAGTGAGTTACACGGTTCGCTTGTCGCCCGGCTTCGGATTGGCGATCTCGCCGGTTTCCTTGCCGGCGGCTCCACCTGCAGCGGCACCGATCACGGCACCGGCAGCCATGCCTACCGGGCCGCCGACGGCGCCCAGCGCTGCGCCTGCAGCGGCCCCGCCGCCGGCGCCGACACCCGTGGCGAGATGGTGGTGAGCCAGCTGGTCCTGGCTCGTCGGATTCGCGACTTCGCCCGCCCCCTTGCCTGCAAGACCTCCTGCCACCGCGCCTACGGCCGCGCCGGCGGCCATGCCGATCGGGCCGCCCACGGCTCCGATCGCGGCACCGGTTGCTGCGCCGCCGCCGGCACCGACGCCTTTGGCCATGTGGTGTTCGCTGAGATCGTCACCGGCCTTCGGATTGACGACCTCGGCGGTTCCCTTGCCGGCCAGGCCACCCGCGACAGCGCCGATGGCAGCGCCCGCAACCATGCCGACCGGTCCCGCGACAGCGCCCACCCCGGCGCCGGTCACCGCACCCGCCGTGGCACCGACCCCGGTGCCGATCACGTGCTGGCCGCTATGAGCTTGCCAGGTGTTCTCGAAATGGCGCGCGTCATCGTCGTTTCTTGGCGTCACGCCCATCAAGATGCCGCCGTTCTTGATGCCTTCCTCGTAGTGCTTGACACGCTCTTCCGGAATCCCGGCACCGATGAGGGCGCCGAGCAGGCCGCCGGTCGCACCGCCCGCACCCGCACCGGCCAGACCAGCGGCCAGCGGACCGGCGATGACCAGCCCCAGTCCGGGCAACACCAGCGAGGTGCCGATCGCGGCCACCGCAGCGAGGGTGGCGCCTACGGCGCCGCCAATCCCCGCGCCGATCCCAGCGCCCTTTGCCGCCTTGGTTCCCAGCTCGGTCTCGGGGGCGCCGTCCGACGTGAAGTGACGTTTACGTGTTTCGTCGCTCATCACCAGGTTGACGTCTTCCGTCCCGTAGCCTCGCGCGGATATGTCGCCATACGCACGCTCTGCGCTCGCGCGGTCCGCGAACAGGCCCGTGACCATGCGGGATCGATTGGTATCCATGTGCTAACTCCTTGTTGATCGCCCTGAGGCTGGTTGTGTTGCCGCTAACGCGGAAGGTTCAACTTCAGCGCTGACGAAGGCTAGCTGCCGCCTCCAGGCGCGCAGTGCCAGCATGTGGCGACATTGGCTGTAGGCCTGCGCCTCGCGATGGACAGGGGATCACACAACTGCTCTGGCGTTGGCGGCGAGTCCTGTTCCGATCGACATCTGCACCGGCGAATCAGACTGGCCGATGCGGCACGAGGCTTGCTCATTGGCCCGACAACTTCAGGACACGATCATGCGCAAATGGATCTTCTTCATGTTCGCTGGCTATCTCTGGAAGAAGTACGGCGAGAAACGCACGACCTCGTCCACACCGGTTGCCCAGAACCGACGCTGACGAACGCCGAATCGGTCCTTTTTGCGGCGGCACGTCACGCCTTCGGCAAGAAGGCGGCATCCTTGGCTGTGGTGACGGGCGCACCCGCCACCAGCAATGGCGAGACGAAGTTCTCGAGCACCCGCACCAGCTTGCCGTGATGCCCGGCCGCGGCGTCGAATTCGTAGGAGGTGACGGCGCAGTTCGGAACGTCGTTCGCGCGATCGATGGCGAGGATCGCCGATTCGTCGAGGCGTTCGAGGAGATATCGCATGCAGTTGACGATCACCTGGTGACCCACCACGAGCACCCGTTCGCGCCGGTATTCGCGCGTCATCATCTCGAGGAAGCTGCGCAAGCGCAGGATCACGTCGCACCAGCTTTCACCGCCGGGCGGGCGAAAGTAGAACTTGCCCACATGGCGACGCTGTTCCGCGAGCTCGGGAAAGCGGCTGCGGATGCCGGCCACGGTCAGCCGGTCGAAGATCCCGAATTCCTTCTCGCGCAGGCGTTCGTCCTGCAGGCAAGGCACGTGGGCCATCCCGGCGGCAGCCAGCACACGACGAGCCGTCTGCTCAGCTCGCACATACGGCGAATGCAGGACGACCTGCGGTCGTGACGTTTCCGGCTGGCCCGCGAACCAGCGGCCTAGCGCGTCGGACTGCTGCTCGCCGAGCGGCGACAACGGCACGTCGGCATCACGCTCGGCGATGTCGATCGTGTGAATGCCATCGGCCTCGGCAGCGTCGCGCGCCACGTTGCCCGAGCTTTGCCCGTGACGCACGATCCAGAGCGAGTCCGGCCATTTCTGTTCTGCCATGCGGCGGTCGGGCATCCACCGTGCCCGAACAGCCAGCCGAGCAGATCAGCCTTTGTGTTCTTCGCCGGCGACGCGATCGCTGTTCGTCGACGCACGCGTCCCCTTCAGATGCAGCTCGATCTCGGAAGGCACCGGGCCCACCTCGTCGATGGCGTCACGGATCTGTTGCTCGGTGACCTGCAGTTCGGTGGCCAGTGCTGCGATATCGATTGGCGCCGAGGCGTTTTCCGGGTTCATGTCGTTCCTTCGGTGGGGAGATGAAGGTCCGGGGCAGGACTCGTACCCGCATCCGTGCAGATGGCATCGGGCCGGCACGGCGCCTGCCCTACGATGCCGTCTTGAGGAGGTCACGACCCATGAACAAATCTGATCCGCTGGCAACACAGATGGCCGAACTGCAGGGCTCCATGTTGGCCATGGAGTGCTTCCTCAATGCCCTGACCGAAGCGCTCGATGCGAACCAGCGAGCCGTCGTGCGGTCCTTCTATGTCAGCGAGTCCGCTGCCTTTCGTGCCGCCCTCATGACCTCGACCGCGCCAGAGGCCACGGTCGCAGCGTTCGAACGCGACGTGCAGCGGGCTGGCAACCTGCTCGGCCAATCCGGTTCCGCCGTCGATTCCTGATTCACGGTTACGGGGCCGGATGCATGGAGACCCGTGACCCGAGGCCCAGTTTTCAGCCGATGCACGTCCGGTTCTTGCCGGTCCGTTTGGCCTCGTAGAGCGCCTGGTCGGCGCGCTCGAGCGATTCCTCGATGCGCTCGGTCACGCGGTAACTCGTCACGCCGGCCGAGAACGTGACGAAGACCTGCTTTTCCTTGTGCATGAAAAGGCCGTTGGTCAGGGCGCGCTGCAGCCGCGTCAGCACCTGCTCGCCTTCGCCCACCGGTGTCTGCGGCAGCAGCACCACGAACTCCTCGCCGCCGTAGCGGGCGACGTGGTCGGTCGGCCTCAAGGTCTGGCTCACGATCGCAGCGAGCGACTTCAACGCCTCGTCGCCGGCGCTGTGGCCGAGCTCGTCGTTGAGTCGCTTGAAGTTGTCGATGTCGAGCAGGCCGATCGACAGTTCGCCGCCGCTGCGCTCGAGGCGGGCACGCTCCAGCTCGAAGGCATGCATCAGGCCGCGGCGATTCGAGATCTGCGTGAGCTGGTCGGTCGAGACCTCGTCGGAGAGGCGCTTCATCTCGTCTTCGAGCTCGGTGACGCGCTGGGTCAGGCCGGTCGCCTTGCTGTGCTCTTCCTGCAGGCGCGCCTGCGTCTGCTGGACCAGCGTCTGCACCGCCCGGCTTTCGGTGACCATCTCGCGAACCACGCCGGTCAGGCTCTCCAGCGAATCGGAGTGTTCGATCACCGACGCGTAGCGACCGACGCTGTCGTGGAAGTTGCCGGTCTTAGAACCCAGCTCGCCGAGCTCGGCGAGCATCTGCGTGATGAGTGCCTTGAGGGCGTCGCGCGCCTTCTCGCGCTCGCCGCGCACTTCGCCATGGCGCTTGCGGGCGTGATGCAGCATGTCGCTGACCTGGCGCACGCCTCGCGCCGACAGGCCCTCGTCGATCTTCAGGCGCATGGCCTCGCACTGGCCCTTGACCCAGCTGCCATCTTCGGCGAGCTCGGTGAGGCTCGACGTCAGCTCGCCGCACAGCTTGCCGAGCTGTTCGAAGAGATGGTGGCGATGCTGGAGCACGCGCTCGGCGCGCTCCACGAGCAAGGCAGCGTCATCGGCGATGGCGGCGGTCGCCCCGTCCCGGTCCATGCGCTCGAAGAGCCGGCCCAGATCGCCGGCCAGTTCGCTGTTGGCAGCGTCGTGGCGCGGCAAGGCTTGCTGCAAGGCGTGGCCGAGCGTGCGCGCGACACGGTCCCAGGCCAGCGGCGCGGGCGGGCTGGCCGTGTCGACCGCGGCGACGGCGTCGACCGGCACGGCGTTGGCGGCCACCACGGCGCCGGCCACATCGATCGCCTCTTGCTCATCGACACCGAGGGTGGCGACGGGAACGCCCGCCGTGTCGCCCTCCCAGCTGTTGACGAGCTGCGAGAGGCGTTGCTGCAGGCGCTTCGGATCGGTGCGGCTGCCGGCGAGGACGCGCTGGATGCCTTCCTTGCGGCGCGCCGGCGTCCACGTGTGGCCGCCGCGCTCGACGCCGCGCACGATGCGCTCGATCAGCGTCGCCAGCGCGTCGGCGTTCGGCTCGGCGTCACCGGCCTCGAAGCGATAGGCGCGCTCGTAGTTGTCCGGGGTCGGCTCCAGTCGCAACGTCGCCAGGCGTCGAAACGCGGCCTTGGCAGTCTGGGCAACGGGAATCTCGGCTTTGCCGAGAGCCGCTGGGCGCGTGGCGGTCATGGCGGCTCCGGTCAGCCGAGTGGCGTTTTCTGGCGGGCAGCGCGACCCCGGGTCGCCTGGGGCGGCTCGGGTTCATCGCTCTTGGCCTGGCCGATCCACGGCGCCTTCTTGGGCAATACCGTCTGCTGCAGCCAGCGCTCGATGTCCTCTGGGGCCTGGGCCTTGCTGAAGAGAAAGCCTTGCATGATCCCGCATCCCAATCGGTGCAGGACCTCCATCTGGCGGAGGTTTTCCACGCCTTCGGCGACCACGCGCAGGCCGAGCGAGCGGGCCAGCGCGATGATGGCCGTGACCACCGCCGAGCTCTGCGGCGTCATGCCGAGATCGCGGATGAAGCTGCGGTCGATCTTGAGTTCGCTGATCGGCAACGTGGTCAGATAGGCCAGCGACGAGTAGCCGGTGCCGAAATCGTCGATCGAGATCTCGACGCCGATCTCGTTGAGCCGGTGCAGCGCCGGGATCACGTTCTGCAGGTCCTTCATCAGGCCCGTCTCGGTGATCTCGAGCTCGATCATGTG
>JBDTCA010000203.1:0-5784 GCA_039923815.1 Caldimonas sp.
GCCGCCAGCGTCGGTCAGCGGGCCGACCGCTCCCGCCTGACCACGTCGAGCACCGCGCACATCGCCTGCGCGCCTTGCGCGATGCGCGGACCCTGGCGGCTGATGAGGTCGCCGTTCAACGTGAACATCCAGCCGCGCCGCACCGCCGTCATCCGCGGCTGACGTCGCCAGGCAGCGAGGCTCGGCTGCGCCGGAGCGCGCCGCCACGGCGCCGCCCGACCGCCTTCCTCGCCGGCGGTGACGATCGCCTCCGGGCTGGCGGCAACGACAGCCTCGATCGAGACCGCCGGCACCAGCGGCAGCACGTCGGCGAAGACGTTGCGGCCGCCGCAGAGCGCGATCACGTCGGAGATCAGATGGGCGCCGTTGAGCGTCAGCAGCGGGCTTTGCCACACCTGGTAGAAAACGCTCACCGGCGCCGCGCCTGCGCGACCGACTCGCAGGCGCTCGAGAGAAGCGCGCAGCGCCGCCGCGTTCCGACCGGCTTCGTGTTCGTGGCCGAGGAGAACGCCGAGGCGCTCGATCGCCCGCGGCACGTCGGCGAGCCGGCGCGGCTCCAGCTGGAACAGCGGCACGCCGGCGGCTGCCACCTGCTCGATCTCGCGGCCCAGGTTGCCGCGCTGCCAGACGATCACCAGGTCGGGTTTCAACGCCAGGACGGCCTCGACGTCGAGTCGGGTCGCGTCGCCGATGCGTGCGATCCCGAGCGCCGCGGCCGGGTAGTCGCTCAGCGACGTCGTGCCGACGATGGCCGCGCCGCCGCCGGCCGCGAACACGAGCTCGGTCAGGCTGGGCGCGAGCGTGACGATGCGTGCGGGCACCTTGTCGAGCACCACGGTGCGACCGCTGTCGTCCGCCACGGAAACGGCCTGCGCGAACGGTGACGCCAGGCACAGGCACAAGCAAAGCCACAGCAGCCGGCCGAGCCGCGTCATCGCGGCGTCGCCTCGGCATCGGTGACGACGAAGCGGCGCGCGCCTCGCACGTCGACGGCCTCGATGGCGACGCCGAACACATCGGCCAGGCGACCGGCCACGAGCACGCTGTCGCGTGCACCGGCGAGCGCGCGGCCGCGGCCATCGAGCAGAACGCAATGACTGGCCAGGTCCCAGGCGAGGTCGAGATCGTGAAGGCTGGCAACGACGCTGCCGCCGCTCAGCGCGTGGCGGCGCAACACCGCGAGCAGCAACCGCTGGTGGGCTGGATCGAGGTGCGACGCAGGCTCGTCCAGCAGCAGGAGCGGCGCCGATTGCAGCAGCGCCGTCGCGATCGCGACGCGCTGTCGTTCACCACCGGAAAGGCTTTGCACGTCGGCATCGGCAAGCGACGTGAGCGCGAGTTCGTCGAGCCGCTCGCGTACTTCGACCGGCATGCCGTCGCCGAACCAGCGGCCCCAGCCGGCGCTGCGTCCGTGGGCCAGCGCCGCGGTTTCCGCGACCGTCGACGGGAACGGATCGGACCAGAACTGCGGGCTCCAGGCGCGGCGCCCGGCCAGCGCGCCCGGTGGCCAGTCGGCGAGCGCCCGGCCGTCGACGAGAACGCGACCGCACGCGGCCGGGAACACGCCCGCCAGCGCGCCGAGCAGCGACGACTTGCCGGCGCCATTCGGCCCGATCACGACCCAGCACTCGCCCGCACCGATGCGGAAATCGAGGCCCTCGATCAAGTACCTGCCGCTTGCAGTGCCGCCGGCCCGGAGAGCGAGCCCTTCGACGCGCAGGTCGACCGGCGTCACCGCCCCGCTCCGCCACCAGGCCGCCGCAGCAGCATCGCAATGAAGGTCGGCACGCCGACCGCTGCAGCGAGCACGCCGACGGGCAACTGCAACGGCGCCACGACCGTGCGCGCCACGGCATCGACCGCGACCACGAAGGCGCCGCCGAGCAATGCGCTCGTCGGCAGCAGGAGGGGTGCGGCGCGAACGCCGAGCCGGCGCAACACGTGCGGCACGACGAGCCCGACGAAGCCGATGGCGCCGGCCACCGCCACCGCGGCGCCGGTTGCCAGCGAGGCGGCGAGCAGCACCCTGCGGCGGCGCCGGGCGACCGGCACGCCGAGCGTTGCCGCCCAGGAATCGCCGCGCGCCAGCCAATCGAGCTCGCGCGCCGTGGGCCAGACGATGGCCAGCGCCAAAGCGAGTGCGACCCAGACGATCTCCCAGTGGGTGGCGCCGTTGAGGTCGCCGAGCAGCCAGAAGACCATGCCGCGGAGCTGACCCTCGTCGGCCAGGCTCAGGATGAGCGAGACGATGGCCGAGCAGCCCGAGCCGATCATCACGCCGACGAGCAGCAGAGCGGCCGAGGCATCCGTGCCCGGTGCTCCTTGCGCGAGACGCCGCCACATCAGCCCGAACAGCAGCACCGACGTGACGCCTGCGCCGGCAGCAGCACCCAGCGCGATGCCCCATTCGGAGACACCGACACCGCTCGCCGAAGTCGCCAGCATCACCGCCAGAGCGCCCACCGACGCGCCGCCGGCGACGCCGAGCACATACGGATCGGCGAGCGCGTTGCGCGTCAGCGTCTGCATCAGCGCGCCGGAGACGGCCAGCGCGGCGCCGGCCCCGAAGCCGGCAAGCACGCGCGGAACCCGGATGCTCCAGAAGATGTCGGGCCCGGCCCAGCCGAAGCCCGACGAGCCCGCCAACAGGCCGGCCGCGCACACGCCGAGCACGAGGCAGGCGGCAGCGAGCAGTCGGCCCGACTTCATGGCCGGTCAGAGGCCAGCGCTGTCGAAGCGGATGCCCAGCCACGCCTGGCGGCCGATGCCTTGATAGTCCCGCACTGGCTCGATGCGGTGATCGAGTGCGTTGAGCAGCTTCGCTTCGAGCTGCCACTGTCGCTGCAAGCGCCAGGACGCACGAAGGTCGAGCACGCCGTAGCCGCCGAGCACCGCGCCGCCTTCGGGTCGCGAGCCGACGAAGAGTCCGGAGGCGCCGATGCGCCACGGGCCGGCGTCGTAGTCGGCAACGAGCGTTTCCTGGTGGGCGGCGCGGCGAACGAGCCGCTCGCCGGTGTCGGCATCTTTCGCATCGAGCAGGTCGACGCTGGCCCGCACCGCGAAGCCGCCCCAGTGATGGCTGCCGGCGAAGGTCGCGCCTTGCAGGCGGGCGCGGCTGATGTTGCCGGCGCAGCCAAAGTTGAACGCGGGGTCGACCGGGCAGAACGCGCGGTCGGCTTGGTAGCCGATGAGGTCGCGAACGCGGTTTCGATAGACCGTGGCCGAAGCGCTGCCCATGCTGCCCTGCCAGCTCACGCCGACCTCGATGCTGCGGCCCTTCTCCGGTCGGACGGTGGCCACTCCATAGCCAGGGTAGAAGAGATCGTTGAAGGTCGGCGCCCGGAACGTGGTGCCGGCAAGCGCCCGCAACTTCAGCCCGGGCACGACCGTGAACGCATAGCCGATCCGGCCGGTGGTGTTGCCGCCGTAGTCGGAGTTGTCGTCGCGGCGCAGGTCAGCCTGCAGGGAATGGCGATCGAGACTGCCCGAGTAACCGAGCACGACGGCGTCGTTGCGACGCTTCGGATCCGGCGTGAAACCGTCGGCGGCGGCGCGTTCGGAGAGATGCTCGTACGCGACCATGAGTTGTTGACCGGCACCGAGCGCAAGCGCGTTCTGCCAGGTGCCCTGCTCGCGCCGTGTCACGAATCGGCTGGGCGTGGCGGCGCCGCTCGTCAGGTCGTCGACGCTGCGCGAGATCTGCGCCGTCGTGGTCCAGACGGCACTGACGACGCCGCGGTAGTCGGCCGAGGTCACGCGGCTCGCCAGCCGGCTGCGAAAGTCTGGCGACGGATCGGGGACGTAATCCGGCGGGCCGTATTGAGCGGAGTCGAACTGCGAACGCAGGTTTGTCTCGAGCGCGTGGACGGCGATTCGGTGCCCGGGCGCCACCGCGTAGCCGAGCTGCAGCGAGCCCGAGTTGCGAGCGTAGCCGTCGCGGTCAGGGTTGTAGCTGCCGAACCGGTCACCCGGGAAAAGTGCGGAGACGCCGCGGCTGCTGTCGCGGCCGAGCGAGGCCGCGTAGTCGAACGCTCCGGCCGCACCGCTGACAGCGGCGCTCCCCTGGCGCGAACCTTCGCCACCGATCGCAGCGAATGCCGTCAGGCGCGGTCCGCCTTCGCCACGCCGCGTGAAGATCTGGACAACGCCGCCGACGGCATCGGCTCCGTACAGACTCGAAGCCGGTCCGCGCAGGACCTCGATGCGGTCGATCTGCGACAAGCTC
The DNA here is from genome assembly GCA_039923815.1 of Caldimonas sp. GTDB lineage: Bacteria > Pseudomonadota > Gammaproteobacteria > Burkholderiales > Burkholderiaceae_C > Schlegelella_A. Next base: position 4,226 of record JBDTCA010000203.1, read on the forward strand.
AGGGCCTCGAACTCGGCTTGCCCCGCCGTGGCCGAGCCGATGCGAACGCCGTCGACCAGCACGACCGTGCTGTTGGTGCTGGCGCCACGGATGAAGAAGCCCGAGGTCTGGCCGGGTCCGCCGTTGCGGGCCAGCTGCAAGCCGGCCTCGCGCCGGAGGAGGTCCTCGACCGAATCGGCGGTGCTGGCGCGCAGGGTGGCCGAGTCGATGACGACGATGTCGGCGGCGCTGCGCGACAGCGTTTCCGGCTCTCGGGTGCCGGTGACAACGACGGGATCGAGCGTGGACTGCGCGTCTGCCGGGGTCGGCGAAGAAGCGAACAGGATTGCAAAGGCGAGCGAGAGCAACGCGCGGACGGCGCGCGGCGCACGCAGCGCCGAAAAGTGGCAAGACATGGTGAAGAAACCTCGGAGGCAGCTGCACGCGGCCCGCTTCCCCGCGGGCACATGCGGATGAGCGGCACTCGCGCGCCGCTCGCTTGCTGGCCGGTATCCGGGCTGACGGATTCGACCTGGGCGACCTTCCCGAAGACCGGCGTCTTCAGTGGCATGTGCGCCAAAGCTGATGACACGCCGAAGCGCGTCATCGTCCGCCGTACCGTTGCGGGGGCAGCGCAGTTTCGGGTTGCGCCAGAGCGGCACGCACCTTCTGCTTCCCGTTTAACTGCAAAGGCATGAACGCCTTCACGGGCACCAACGGCGTGCATTCTAAGAGCGGTGTTTGGTACCCAACCGACGCCTACAATTCGCGACCCCCCTCCACGCCGGAGCGCCATGTCCACGATCGAAGAACTCGCAGACCGGGTCGAGCGCTTGCTTCTGAGACACGGGGAACTGCAGCGCACCAACGCGCTGTTGACTGCACAGCTGGCGACGACCGCCGGCGAACGCGACAACCTTCGCTCCCGCCTGAACGCTGCGCGAAGCCGCATCGACACCCTGCTCGAGCGCTTGCCGCGCGATCCGGGCGCAAACGGAGGCGACGATGCGTCGACGGCTCCAGCCCATGGCGCGGGCGGGCCGCTTCGGAGCGTGGGATGAAGCAGGTCGAGTGCACGATCCTCGGCCAGAGCTACATCCTCGGCTGCCCCGACGGTGGTGAAACCTCCCTGCTCGAAGCGGTTGCTGCGGTCGACCGCGAAATGAGCTCGATCCGCGACGGAGGCAAGGTCAAGGCGCGGGAGCGCATTGCCGTGCTGGCGGCCCTCAACCTCGCCTTCGCGCTCGCCGAGCGGCCACCCCGCACCATGCCCGACGAGGACGATAAAAACGACACCGGCGTGCGTTCCTCCGCACCTTCGAGTGTCGACATGGATGCCCTCGTTCGTCGCATCGACACGGCCCTCGGCGCCGATGGACAACTGCTCTGATGCGCAGGCTTGCGAAGGGTACGCGGCGTAGAATGTTTCTGTCCGTCGCGCTCGCGTGAACTCTATATTTCCTTGAACCGATGCTCGCAAGAGCAAGGGCTTGGAACATCGCCCGGTTGGTGTGATCGTCTCGCGTCAGATGAACCCGAAGCCGGGCTGACCTCGCCCACCTGAACTGCCTGGGTTCAGG
>JBDTCA010000204.1:0-2642 GCA_039923815.1 Caldimonas sp.
TGCCTGGTACGGCCAGGCGCAGATCCTCTACGGCGTCTCGCTGGCGGTGAATGCCGGCGAGTGCGTGGCCCTCGTCGGCCGCAACGGCGCCGGCAAGTCGACGACGATGAAATCGATCATGGGCGTGATGGCCAAGAAGCGCGGCCGCATCGTTTTTCGCGGCAACGACATCTCGTCGCTGCTGCCGTACCGCATCGCCCGCAGTGGCCTCGGCTGGGTGCCGGAAGACCGCCGCGTGTTCACCGACCTCACGGTGCGCGAGAACCTGGAGGTCGCCCGCCAGCCGGCACGCAGCGGCGCGCCGACGTGGACCGAGGACAAGCTGTACGCGCTCTTTCCGAACCTCGGTGCGATGGTCGATCGACCCGGTGGCCGCATGAGCGGCGGCGAGCAGCAGATGCTCACGGTGGCGCGCACGCTGATGGGCAACCCGTATCTCGTGCTGCTCGACGAGCCCTCCGAAGGCGTGGCGCCGCTCATCGTCGAGGAGATGGCACGCATGATCGTGTCGTTGAAGGCGGCCGGTGTCGCGGTGCTGCTCTCCGAGCAGAACCTGCACTTCGCGCGGCTGGTGTCCGACCGCGCCATCGTCCTCGAAAAGGGCGAGGTCAGGTTCGACGGCACGATGACGGCGCTGATGAGCGACGAGGCGCTCCTGCGCACGCACCTGAGCGTATAAGTCGCGTCGTAGCTGCCGAGGATCGCTCCATGAACGTGCCCACGACCGACACCGTCTTTGCCGGATCGATTCCCGAGCTCTACGAGACGCTGCTCGTGCCGCTGATCTTCCAGCCCTACGCCGACGACCTGGCGGCGCGCGTCGCAGCGCGAGCACCGCAGCGCGTGCTCGAGGTGGCGGCCGGCACCGGCGTGGCGACGCGGCGCATGGCGTCGCTGCTGCCCGAAGGCTCGAGCATCGTCGCCACCGATCTCAACCAGGCCATGCTCGACAAGGCGGCCGCGATGGGAACGGCACGGCCCGTGCAATGGCGGCAGGCCGATGCGATGCAACTCCCGTTTGCCGACGCGAGCTTCGACGCCGTCGTCTGCCAGTTCGGCGCCATGTTCTTTCCCGACAAGGGCAAGGCTTTCGCGGAGGCGCGCCGCGTCCTCGCGCCGGGTGGCGTGTTTTTCTTCAGCGCCTGGGACCGCATCGCCGAAAACGAGTTCGCCGACGTGATCACCATGGCGTTGCAGTCGGTCTTCCCCGACGATCCACCGCGCTTCATGGAGCGCGTGCCGCACGGCTATCACGACCTCGACACCATCGCGCAGGATCTGAAGCGCGGCGGCTTCGGCGCCGCGCCGGAGATGGTCACCGTGACCGCGCGCAGCCGCGCCACGTCGGTGCGGGTTCCGGCGGTGGCCTATTGCACGGGCACGCCGTGGCGCAACGAGATCGAGGCGCGAGACAGGACCAAGCTCGATGCCGCCACCGACGTCTCGGAGCGCGTGCTCGCGGCGCGGTTCGGCCACGGCGCGGTCGACGGCAAGATCCAGGCGCACGTCGTCGTCGTGTGCAAATGACGGCGCTCGCGGGGCGATGAGCCGCATTGCCGGCATCGACGTCGGCGGCACCTTCACCGACCTCGTCCTGGTCGACGACGCCACCGGCGAGGTGCGCCTGGCCAAGGTGCCGACGACGGTTCACAACCAGGCCTTCGGCGTGCTCGCCGCGCTCGACGCCGCCGGCGCCGACCCGGCCGCGCTCGCGGCCATCGTGCACGGCACGACGACCACCACCAACGCGATGCTCGAACGCAAGATCGCGAAGGTGGGCCTGATCACGACGCAGGGCTTTCGCGACGTGCTCGAGCTCGGCCGGCGGACGCGGCCGACGCCTTATGGCCTGAAGGGCCGCTTCGTGCCGCTCATCGAGCGCCAGCTCCGCCTCGAGGTCGCAGAACGCATGGATGCCGAGGGTCGGGTGCTGGTGCCGCTCGACGAGAACGGCATCGAGGTGGCTGCAAGGAAGCTGATCGAACTCGGCGCCGAGAGCGTCGTCATCCACTTCCTGCACAGCTACATCAACGCCGACCACGAGCGCCGCGCCGCCGAGATCGTGCGCGGCGTCTGGCCGAACCGCTACGTCACGGCCGGCCACACCGTCGTCGCCGAGTACCGCGAGTACGAACGCGGCACCACGGCGGCCGTGAACGCCGCGATCCAGCCGGTGCTGCACCGCTACATCGAGCGCCTGCAGGGCGAGCTGGCAGTACGGGGCTTCACGCGCGAGCTGCTCGTGATGCAGGGCAACGGCGGCACCGTGGCGGCGTCGATCGTCACCGAGCACGCGGTCGCGACGGTGATGTCGGGGCCGGCCTCGGGCGTGATCGCCGCAGCCGTGACGGCGATGCAGGCCGGCTCGTTCGCGGGCGAGTTCGGTAGCGTCGTCACCTACGACATGGGCGGCACCTCGAGCGACGTCGCGCTCGTGCTCGGCGGCATGCCTTCGGTGTCGAGCGACCTCGAGCTCGAGTACGCGATGCCGATCCACGTGCCGATGATCGACGTGCACACCATCGGCGCCGGCGGCGGCTCGATCGCGTCGGTCGATGCGTCGGGAATGCTCCGGGTCGGCCCCGAAAGCGCGGGTGCGGCGCCGGGCCCGATCTGCTACGGCCGCGGCGGCACGCGGCCGA
>JBDTCA010000205.1:0-3985 GCA_039923815.1 Caldimonas sp.
GCGAGCGGTACGCAGGGCGGCGCCATCGTCGCCAGCATCAGCGGCGACGGCGCCACGCTCGTCACGCGCGCCATCGTGCCGGTCGCCGATCGCGCCGACCGGTCTCTCGAGCTCTGGGCCGTGCCGACCCAGGGCGCACCACGCTCGCTCGGCCTGCTGCCCGGCGGCAGCGGCACCGTCGCACTGCGCGCCAGGGTCCTGGCCGGTGCCGACACGCTCGCCGTCACGGTCGAGCCGCCCGGCGGTTCGCCGACCGGCAAGCCCACGGGTCCCATCGTCTACGCCGGCAAGTTCACGCTGTAGGCAAAGACTTTCCGGCGGCCGAGACCCGTCGCAGTTCGGTCTCGACTCGCTCGGGTGAGACGCCTGTCAGGCAGCGGTAATGGCCGTAGCGGCAGGTGCGGTCGAAGCACGGCATGCAGGCGAGACCGAGTTCCTCCGTCAGCCACAACACCTGTGCGTGCGCGTTGAGCGGGGGCGTGTGCAGCGGGCTGGTCGAGCCGAACACCGCCACCTGCGGCACGCCGAAGGCGGCGGCGACATGCATCAATCCGGAATCGTTGCTGACCATGCCGCGCGAGGCGGCGATCAGCGCCATGGCGTCGAGCAACGCGGTCTTGCCGGCCAGGACACGACAGGCGCCGGGCGCGGCCGCCGCGATCTCGTTGCAGAGGACCGCTTCGCCACTCGACCCGAGCACGGCGACGCTGGCGCCGTCGGCAGCGTGAAGCGCGCGTGCCAGCGCGGCGTAGTGCGCCGCCGGCCATCGCTTGGCGGGGCCGTATTCGGCGCCGGGCGCGAAGGTCCAGAAGCGGCCGCGTTGCAGGCCGACGGCGGCCAAGGCGGCGTCAAGCCGAGCCGAATCGAGCTGCAGCCGCGGCGCGGTGCGCGCGTCGAAATCGGCACCGGCGAGCGCACCGTAAAACGCCACCATCGGCGGCCGGCCCACGGGGTTGGCGAGACTGCGATTGATCAGCCACGGCCGGCCTTCGCCGCGATAGCCGACGCGCTCCGGGATGCGCGCCAGCCACGGCAGCACGGCCGACTTGATCGAGTTGGGCAGCACGTAGGCCACATCGAAACAGTCGCGCACGTCCGCAGCGGCACGCCGCCGCGCCGCCCAGTCGAGGCGGCCATGAGCGAACGGCAAGGCGATGGTTTCCGCGACCTCCGGCATGGCCGCGAACACCGGCGCCACCCACGGCAGCGCCGCGACGACGAGGCGCTCGCCACGCCCTGCCAGCGCGGCCAGCAGCGGCTCGGCCATGACGGCGTCGCCGATCCACTGCGGTGCGATGACGAGCGTGCGCTTCACGGCTCGCCGCAAGGTCTCAATGCGAGGAGCCGACCTTCTCGCCGGCCTTCAGGCGGTACTCGGTGCCGCAGTACGGGCACTTGCCGACGCCCGCGGTCACGACGTCGATGAACACGCGCGGGTGGTTGCTCCACAGCGGCATCAGCGGGTTCGGGCAGAAGACCACGCCGGGCCCCTGCAGCTCGCTGGCGAGCAGCTCGACGACCGCACTCTTCGCATCACCGGTGGCCATGTCGTCGTTCCTCGTCAGACCTTGGTCAGCCATTCGGCGTACTTCGGATTGCGGCCATTGACGATGTCGAAGAACGCCGCCTGGATCTTTTCCGTGACAGGTCCACGCTCGCCTGCGCCGAGCTCGATGCGGTCGAGCTCGCGGATCGGCGTCACCTCGGCAGCGGTGCCGGTGAAGAAGGCCTCGTCGCAGATGTAGACCTCGTCTCGGGTAATGCGTTTTTCGACCAGCTTCAGGCCGAGGTCGTCGCAGATCGCGGCGATGGTGTTGCGGGTGATGCCGTCGAGGGCGCCGGCCGACAGGTCCGGCGTGTAGACGACACCCTTCTTGATGATGAACAGGTTCTCGCCGGCGCCTTCGCTGACGAAGCCGCTGGCGTCGAGCAGGAGCGCCTCGTCGTAGCCGTCGTCGAGCGCTTCCATGTTGGCGAGGATCGAGTTCGTGTAGTTCGAGACCGCCTTGGCCTGCGTCATCGTGATGTTGACGTGGTGGCGCGTGTAGCTCGAGGTCTTGACGCGGATGCCGCGCCGCATGCCCTCTTCGCCGAGGTAGGCGCCCCAGGGCCAGGCGGCGACCATCAGGTGCACGGTGTTGCCCTTGGGCGAGACGCCGAGCTTCTCGGAACCGATCCAGGTCAGCGGGCGCAGGTAGCACGACTCGAGCTTGTTCTCGCGCACCACCGTGCGCTGCGCCTCGAACACCTCCTCGAAGCTGAACGGGATCTTCATGCGCAGGATCTTGGCGCTGTTGAAGAGCCGCTGGGTGTGCTCCTGAAGGCGGAAGATCGCGGTGCCGTCGACCGTGTTGTAGGCCCGCACGCCCTCGAAGGCGCCGCATCCGTAGTGCAGCGTGTGGGTGAGGACGTGGATCTTGGCGTCGCGCCATTCGACCAGCGTGCCGTCCATCCAGATCTTGCCATCGCGGTCGGCCATCGACATTGCAGCGCTCCTTCGTTTCCGGGAGGCGCGATTTTAGGTCGTGCTCCCGGGCTTGCTCGCGGCCTCGTCCGTCGCTGGCCGCTCGAGCCGCCAGCGCATCAGCCGGCCGGCCTCGAAGTGCGCCTGCACCGCGCTGCCGCCGTCGTCGCTCCAGACCCAGTCGTCGTCGCCGTCGGCAACGACCTTGCGGCCGAGGCTTTCTGTCTCGGTGACGATCTGCAGCATCGTCATGCCCTTGCGCAGCGTGGCATTGAACATGACGGCGCTCGGCACGTGGCCGACCGGCGAGCCGGCCGCATTCTTCATCACGCGGATCGCACGGTTGAACTGCAGCAGCAGCCAGAAGACGATGGCGCTGGCTGCGAACGCGAGGCCGGCGACGTCGTAGGCGCGCCAGGCCGCGAACGCGAACACCGCAGCCAGGCCCCAGCCGAGAGCCGGATTCACGGGAGCGCCGCCATCAGACGCGCATTCAGAGGCTGCGGACGAGGTCGATCGCTTCCTCGATGCGTTCGACCGCATGGATCGTCAAGCCCTCGAACGCCTTCGCGGCGGCGCCCTTCGGCGCGTTGGCCTTCGGCACGATCGCGATCGAGAAACCCAGCTTGGCGGCCTCGCGCAAACGCTCCTGGCCGCGCGGCGCCGGCCGCACTTCCCCGGCCAGCCCGACTTCGCCGAAGGCGATGAAGCCGCGCGGCAGCGGCTTGCCGCGCAGGCTGCTTTGGATCGCCAGCATCACCGCCAGGTCGGCGGCCGGCTCGCTGATGCGAACGCCACCGACGGCGTTGACGAAGACATCCTGGTCGAGCGCGCCGACACCGGCGTGGCGGTGCAGCACCGCCAGCATCATCGCCAGCCGGTCGCGGTCCAGGCCGACCGACAGGCGCCGCGGGCTGGGGCCGCCAGAGTCGACCAGCGCCTGGATCTCGACCAGCATCGGCCGCGTGCCTTCCAGCGTGACGAGGACGCACGAGCCGGCGACCGGCTCGCCATGCGTCGAGAGGAAGATCGCGCTCGGGTTGCTGACGCCCTTCAGGCCCTTCTCGGTCATGGCGAAGACGCCGATCTCGCCGGCGGCGCCGAAGCGGTTCTTGACCGCTCGCACGAGGCGAAAGCTCGAATGCGTGTCGCCCTCGAAATAGAGCACCGTGTCAACGATGTGCTCCATGACGCGCGGGCCGGCCAGGGCGCCGTCTTTCGTGACGTGGCCGACCAGGATGATGGTGATGCCGCTCGCCTTGGCCATGCGGGTCAGCTGCGCGGCGCACTCGCGGACCTGCGCGACCGAGCCCGGCGCCGAGGTCAAGGCCTCGCTGTAGACGGTCTGGATCGAGTCGATCACGGCGACGCCCGGCCGCTCCACCTCGAGCGTGGCCATGATCTTCTCGAGCTGGATCTCGGCCAGCACGCGCACCGGGCTTCTGCCGAGGCCGAGCCGGCGCGAGCGCAGCGCCACCTGGGCGCCGCTCTCCTCGCCGGTGACGTAGAGCGTCTTCATCG
>JBDTCA010000206.1:0-3003 GCA_039923815.1 Caldimonas sp.
GGTCGGTGACGTCGAAGCCCTGCACCGTGGGGTGGAACTTGAAGCCGCGAACACCGTATTCCTCGACCAGCTTGCGCGCCTCGCGGCCGCCCATCCTGCCCTTGTGCGGATCGATCGACCCGAACGCGATCATGATGTCCGGGTTGGCCTGCGCCGCCTCGGCAATCTCCTCGTTGGGGATGCGCCGGCGCCCCATCTGCGTCTCGGCGTCGACGGTGAAGTTGACGAAGCCGATCTTCATCGCGCGATAGAAGTCGATCGTCTCCTGCATCGTCGGCCGCTTGCTCGAGCGGAAGTACCGGTCGGCGGCGCGGTCGTACTCCTCGCCGTAGTTGTCGAACGGGTTGCGGCACGACACCTCGAGGTGCGTGTGGGTGTCGATGGCGATCAGGTCGGCGGTGTTCATGAGGATCGGCTCGCCCAGGATTTGCTTAAATCTAGTAATGAAAGTCGGCGCCGGCATGGTGGCTTTCCCTAACCGCGCCGCGCGCCGATCTACTTACGATCATTAAGCAATGAAACACTCCGGAACGGCGGCTGCGCTGCTGCACATCGAGTCGCACGACGCCGTCGTTCACATCCGCCTGGCACGGCCCGCGAAGCGCAACGCCCTCAACGACGCCCTGGTGGCGCAGCTCCACACGGCCTTCGTGAATCTGCCTCCCGAAGCGCGCGCCGTCGTGCTCAGTGGCGAAGGCGATCACTTCTGCGCCGGCCTCGACCTTTCCGAGCTCGGCGAACGCAGCGTCGCCGAGGGTATCCATCACTCGCGCTCGTGGCACGCGGCCTTCGAGCAGGTCCAGTTCGGCCGCGTCCCCGTCGTCGCCGTGCTGCACGGCGCCGTCGTCGGCGGCGGTCTCGAGCTGGCGGCCTCGGCGCACGTGCGGGTCGCCGAGGCGAGCACCTTCTACGGCCTGCCCGAAGGCCAGCGCGGTCTCTTCGTCGGTGGTGGCGGCTCGGCACGCATCCCGCGCCTGATCGGCGTGGCACGCATGGCCGACATGATGCTCACCGGCCGCGTGCACGACGCAGCCGAGGGCCAGGTCATCGGCCTGTCGCAGTACCTCGTCGAGGCTGGCGCCGGCCTCGCCAAGGGCCTGGAGCTGGCGAAGCGGATCGCCGCCAACGCGCCGCTCTCCAACTACGCGGTGATGCACGCGTTGCCGCGCATCGCCGACATGAGCCAGGAGCAGGGCCTGTTCGCCGAATCGCTGATGGCGGCCATCGCACAGGGCGACGACGCCGCCAAGTCGCGCATGCGGGACTTTCTCGAAGGCAAGGCCGGCAAGGTGAAGAAGTCGTGACCTCGGTGGCCACGGATACGTCGACCACGACGACGGCGACCACCCCCGTGTCGCCGAGCTACCGCACGCTGCCGCTCGGCGGCTCGACGAGCGCGCACTTCGAGCGCCGTGCCGACGGCGCCACGCTCGTCACCTCGACCGAGCCGCTGGCGCCATACGCGCTCCGGCTGACCGACCGATTCCTGCATTGGGCCGAGACCGCGCCCGAGCGCACGCTGGTCGCCAAGCGCGTGCATGGCGGCGACTGGCGGCGAGTCAGCTACGGCGAGGCGCTGCGGGCGGCGCGGTCGCTGGCGCAGGCGCTGATCGACCGCGGCGTCTCGGTCGAGCGGCCTCTCGCCATCCTGTCCGACAACGACATCGAGCACCTGCTGCTCGGCCTCGGCGCCATGCTCGCTGGCGTGCCGTTCGCACCGGTGTCGCCGGCGTACTCGCTGCTCTCCCAGGACCACGCCAAGCTGCGGCACATCCTGGGCTTGCTCACGCCCGGCGCCGTTTTCGCGGCCGACGGCACGGCCTTCGCGAAAGCGATCGCCGCCGCGGTGCCGGCCGACGCGCGCGTGGTGCTCGGTGGTGGCGAGATCGAAGGCCGCGCCGCCGAGTCGTTGGCGAGCTGGCTCGCGACGGTGGCCACCGGCGCCGTCGATGCGGCGCACGCCAAGGTCGGCGCCGACAGCATCGCCAAGTTCCTCTTCACCTCGGGTTCGACCAGGCTGCCCAAGGGCGTGATCAACACGCAGCGCATGCTGTGCGCCAACCAGCAGATGATCCGGCAGTGCTTTCCGTCGCTGCAGGCCGAGCCGCCGGTGCTGGTCGACTGGCTGCCGTGGAACCACACCTTCGGCGGCAACCACAACGTCGGCATCACGATCTACAACGGCGGCACGCTCTACATCGACGAAGGCAAGCCGACACCGGCACTGATCGGCGAGACGCTGCGCAACCTGCGCGAGATCGCGCCGACCATCTACTTCAACGTGCCCAAGGGCTTCGAGGAAATCGCCAACGCGCTCGAGGTCGATGCCGTGCTGCGGAAGACCTTCTTCAGCCGCGTCAACATGTTCTTCTTCTCGGGCGCGGGGCTGTCGCAGCCGGTCTGGGACAAGCTCGACCGCGTCGCCGAGCAGGAGATCGGGCATCGCGTGAAGATGCTCACCGGCCTCGGCATGACCGAGACCGCGCCGTTCGCCATCTGCGCCAATGCACACGAGGTGAAGTCGGGCCACATCGGCTTGCCGGCGCCCGGCCTCGAGCTGAAGCTCGTGCCCGACGGCGACAGCCCGGGCGCCAAGCAGGAGGTGCGCTACCGCGGCCCCAACGTCACGCCCGGCTACTGGCGCGCGCCGGCGCAGACGGCGGAGTCGTTCGACGACGAAGGCTTCTACTGCAGCGGCGATGCCGCCCGGCCGATGGACGCAGCCCATCCCGAACGCGGCTTCGTGTTCGACGGCCGCATCGCCGAGGACTTCAAGCTCTCGACCGGCACCTTCGTCTCGGTCGGGCCGCTGCGCGCGAAGATCATCGCCGCCGGCGACCCGCTGGTGCAGGACGTGGTCGTCGCCGGCATCGACCGCGGCGAGATCGGCATCCTGATCTTTCCGCGCCTCGATGCCTGCCGCGCCTACGCGGGCCTGCCCGACAACGCGCCGGCGCACATCGTCGTCGGTGATGCGCGGCTGCGCGCCTTCTTCCAGCGCCT